>NZ_RAWQ01000034.1:0-58213 GCF_003668965.1 Corallococcus sp. AB030 | reverse complement strand
GGAAGGGAGGACGGGGCGAGCTCCGGCGGAGGGGACGGCACGCGCGTGCCCGGACGCGTCGGGGGCATGCGGTTGAATTCCTCGTCCATGGAGTAGAACTCGCGCTCCACCACGTTGCGCACGTCGTCCGTCTGCCGGCGGAACTCGCGCATGAACTTGCCAATGGCCCGCGCCAGCTCAGGCAGCCGCTGGGGGCCGAGCACGATCAGCGCGGCCACCAGGATGAACACCATTTCGCCTGCGCCGATGTTGAACATGGAGGGTCGTCTTCCCCTTGGAGGGAACGTCCCGGGGTTATCGCGCCCACAGGCGGCCCGCGCAACCGTCAGCGACCATCCAGCGTCCGTCTGGCCTCGTGTCCAGGAGGCGGGCGGCCGGGCTCCCTGGAACTCCTGGGGCACATTGCCCCATCAGCCGTGGGGATTGGCCTCGGGAGACAGGGGCGCGGCCAGCCCCTGGGCCGGGGGCACCGCCAGGGCCCGGGCCTGCTCGCGCGAGCGCACCCGCCCCTCCACCACCCGCAACATGACGGGCACCCCCACCGCCAGCCCGATGGACACCCAGGCGATGGTGTCCATGCCGCCGAGCGTCCCGTCCGGCAGGTCCACCAGCAGGCGTGACGACAGGAAGGCGCCCAGCGCGGAGGCCATGTGCTGGGTGGCGGACTGCAGTGACATGAAGCGGGCGCGCACCGGGTTGTCCGGCACGCGCGAGGTGAGCGTGTTGTACGCCACGTTGCGCACGCCCATGGCCAGCATGAAGACCATGAACAGCAGGGGGATGGGCAGCCACGCGGGGTAGTGGATGAAGCCCACGTACGTGGTGAGGGCCGCCAGCACCACGCCCACCGTGCCGATGCGGTAGGAGCCGAAGCGGTCCACCAGCGGGCCCGTCATCCGCAGCGTGAAGAAGCTCACGATGCCGCCCGCGGCGTAGATGATCCACAGGTTCTCGCGCGGGTAGGCCAGGTTCTGCTGGAGATAGGCGGAGATGTTGGGGATGACGATGAAGCCGCTCATCATCACCAGCGCCGTCATCAGGTAGGACAGCTGCACGTCGGTGTTGCCCAAAAGCTCCGCCACGCCCGGGGCCCGGGCCGCGCTGCCGCCGGGCCGCAGGTGCCCGCGCACGGGCGGCAGGAGCCCGAGCGCGGCCAGCACCAACACCAGCCCCAGCGCCGCCACCACGAAGAAGGGCGTCCGCCAGCTGCCCAGCTCCGCGACCTTCAAGGCCAGGGGCACGCCCAGCACGGAGGCCACGGAGAAGGACGCCATCACCGCGCCCAGCGCCCGGCCCCGGCGCTCCACCGGGATGAGGTCCGCGATGATGGACAGGGACAGCGCCGTCGCCGGCCCGCCGAAGAGCCCCGCGCACACCCGCGCCAGCAGCAGCGTGGACAGCCCCACCGCGAATCCCCCCGCCGCGGTGGCCGCGACGAGCCCCAGCATGCACACGGCCAGCGCCTTGCGCCGGTCGAAGCGGTCCAGGAAGTAGCCGCCCAGGAGCCCCGCCACGCTCGCGGCGGCGGTGTAGCTGCCGCCAATGGTCCCGATGTGCGAGGACTCGATGCCCAGCCCCTTCGCGAAGTCCGGGCCCAGCGGCATCACCATCACGAAGTCGAGGATGTTGACGAACTGCACCGCGCCGATGAGCAACACCACGGCGCGCTCGGACACGGAACGGGGAGAGGCGGACTCGGACGACTCGGGCATGGAGGCTTTCAACGGGGAACGGCTGGTGCGTCAGACACGGAAGCGGCGCACCTCGGCGCGGAGGATTTCCGCCTGGCGCGTGAGGTTGTCGATGGCCTCTTCCAGCTGGCGCACCGAGCGCGTCTGGTGCTCGGACACGCCCTTGATGGTCTCCACGGCCTTGAGCACCTGCTCGCTGCCCTTGGTCTGCTCCTTCTGGGCGCGGTTCAGGTGGGTGACCATCTCGTTGATGCTTTCGATGGAGCGGGTGATCTGCTTGCTGCCGTGTGCCTGCTCCTGGCTGGAGCGCTGCACGTGCTGGGTGAGCGTCTTCATCCGCTCCGCGCTCTTCATGATCTGCTCGCCGCCCCGGGCCTGCTCGTTGGAGGCCTGGGAGATCATCGACACGGTGGCGGAGATGCGGTGGATGGCGGCCGTCACCTGCTTGCTGCCGCGCGCCTGCTCCACCGTTGCGCGGGCAATGGCCTTCACCATCTGCGTGGACTTCTGGGTGCTGTCGTTGATCTTCCGCAGGGCGCCTTCCGCCTCGCGGCCCAGCTGCACGCCCTCCTCCACGCTCTTGACGCCCTGGTTCATCACCACCACGGCGTTGCGGCTCTCCTCCTGCACGCCGCGGATGAGCTCGGCGATCTCCTTGGTGGACGCGCCGGTGCGCTCGGCCAGGTCCTTGATCTCCTCCGCCACCACCGCGAAGCCCTTGCCGTGCTCGCCCGCCTGCGCGGCGATGATGGCGGCGTTGAGGGCCAGGAGGTTCGTCTGCTCCGCCACGTCGTCGATGACGTTGAGGATGTTGCCAATCTCGCTGATGCGCCGGCCCAGGCTGTCGATGACGCCCGCGGCGGTGCGGCTGGTGTCCTTGATGCGGTCGATGCCGGAGAGCGTCTTGCGCAGGGCCTCCACACCCGTCTGCGCGTCCTCGAAGACCTGTTCGGACAGGCGGGCCGTCTCGTTGGCGTTGGCGTCGACCTGACCGATGGCGGCGTCCATCTCACTGATGGCGGAGGAGGTGTCCTCCGTGGACGCGGAGAGGTCCTCGATGTTCTTGGCCACCTCCTTGATGGAGTACGTCATCTGCTCGATGGCGCTGGTGGTCTCCTCCACGCTGGCGGCCATGGCCTGGACGTTCTCCGCCACCTCGTCGTTGGTGGCGGCCATCTCCATGATGGAGGAGCTGCTCTCCTCCGCGCTCTGGTAGAGGACCTCCACGTTCTCCGCGATGCCGCGCAAGCTGGCCATCATCTCCACCATGGAAGAGGACGTCTCCTCCACGCGCGACTGCACGGTGCCCGCGCCGGAGGACACGGTGGTGCCGGTGCGGTGGATCTGCTCGATGACGCCGGCCACCACGTCGGACACGCCTCGCACGCGGCCCAGCGTGTCGCGCCAGGACTGGGCCATGCGGTTGAGGGCCTCCGCCAGCTGGCCCAGTTCGTCCCTGTTGTTGCGCACGTCCGCGCGGCCGGTGAGGTCGGCCTCCGCCAGCTTGCTCGCCATGGACATCATCGCGTCCAGCGGGTGGAGGATGAACGCGCGCGAGATGAGGAACGCCACCACGAGGAAGAGCACCAGGCCCACGAGGAAGGCCAGCAGCACCGTGTGGCGCAGGGCCGTGAGCACTCCCTCCAGCCGCGCCCCATCCACCACCACGACGACTTCACCGGGCACGCCGCCCGCGAGCGTCACCGGCCGGGTCACCGCCCAGCTGTCGTTCTCGAACTCCACCTGCTCCAGAGACGGGAGCGGGCGCTGTTGGAGGCGCTTCTCCAGGCCCTGGGTGAACCACGCAGGCGCTGTCGCCGGGGAGGTGGCGCGGGGCACGCCCTGGGCGTCCAGCACCGCCACGACGCTGAAGTCGTCGTCCTGGAGATAGAGCCCTTCCAGGTTGGGGACCGGCTGGGTGCCCGCCTGCTTTTCGACGAGTGCCGTTACCTCCCTGGCCTTGTTCTGGGCGCGCGAAGCCATGCGCTCCCTCAGGTGGTTGCCCACCTGGCGGGGAACGACGAAGTAGAGCGTCCCCAGGATGACGGCCAGCGCGAGGCCGAACGAACCCAGGAGGATGCCCCGGAGACCGGGTTTCTTGAGGCGACGTGGCAAGGCCCGCGCACTGTAGGGAGGGTGGCCCGTCCAGGGCAAGGAACGGACTTCCCCGCCTGCCAGGGACGGACGCTGGGTTCCCGGGGACAGGATGCGTAAGGTCCAGGGGATGACCGCGACGCTGCTGCTCACCGACCCGCTCTTCCTCCAGCACGACGCCGGCGAGGGCCACCCCGAGTCGCCCGCCCGCTTGCGGCGCATCCTCCAGCTGCTGGCGAGAAACCCCGTCGCGGGCACGGTGATGACCCATCCCCGCTCCGCCACGGACGCGGAGATTCTGGCGGTGCACACCCCGGCGCACCTGGACGCGCTGGAGAAGCTGGGCGGCCGCTTCGAGCGCATCGACGAGGACACGGCGGTGTCGCCGGACAGCATCGACGCGGCGAGGCTGGCGGCGGGCGCGGCGGTGCAGGCCGTGGAGGCGGTGATGGCGGGGACGGCGAAGAACGCGTTCGCGCTGGTGCGTCCGCCCGGCCACCACGCGGAGCCGGACCGGGCGATGGGCTTCTGCCTCTACAACAACGTCGCCATCGCGGCGGAGGCCGGGCGGCGGCTGGGAGCCGAGCGAGTGCTGGTGCTGGACTGGGACGTGCACCACGGCAACGGCACGCAGGCGGCGTTCTGGGGGCGCAGGGACGTGCTCTACCAATCGGTGCACCAGTTCCCCTACTACCCGGGCAGCGGCGCCGCGCCGGAGGTGGGGCGCGGAGAGGGCCAGGGCTTCACGGTCAACTGCGGCCTGCCGGGCGGCAACACGGACGCGGACTACGGGATGATCTTCGAAGAGCTGCTGCTCCCCGTGGCGCAGGCGTACCGGCCGGACCTGGTGCTGGTGTCCGCGGGGTTCGACCCGCACCGCGCGGATCCGATTGGCGGCATGGACGTCACCGAGCGCGGCTTCGCGGCGATGTGCACCGCCGTGCGCAAGCTGGCGGAGGAGGTCTCCGGCGGGAAGCTGGCGCTGGTGCTGGAGGGTGGCTATTCGCTGGAGGGGTTGTCGAACTCCGTGCACGCATGCATCGAAGTGCTGGCGGGGCGCGATGACAGCTTCGCTTCCGGCACCGTGAACGCGGACGCGCGGGCGGCGCTGGCGACGAGCCGCGAGGCGCTCAAGCCGTTCTGGGCCAGCGTGCGCTGAAGACCGCTCAGTA
Organism: Corallococcus sp. AB030; assembly: GCF_003668965.1. Classification (NCBI taxonomy): domain Bacteria; kingdom Pseudomonadati; phylum Myxococcota; class Myxococcia; order Myxococcales; family Myxococcaceae; genus Corallococcus; species Corallococcus sp. AB030. The sequence continues at coordinate 53,256 of NZ_RAWQ01000034.1, read as the reverse complement.
AAGCGTGTCGTCGGCCATGGACATGCCAGACAGTTCCACCAGGAACGCTCCCAGGTCATGGATGGCACGCGCGGGCCCTTCCGGGTCCGGGCTGAGGATGCTCACCATCCGGTAGCGCCCTTCCCGTGCCCCCTCGAAGAGCCACTCCGCCCCGTCGAAGTACGAGAGGTTCCGAGACGCGAAGAAGCGATCGATGGACCAGAAGTGGGCCGCATCCAATCGCTGTTGCACGGCCTGCCACTGGGTGGGCGTGAGCAGGATGTGCCGGTCGACAGCCAACTGCCCCTTCTTGAGTGCCGGCTCTCTTCACGTGCAGGGTATGGACAAGGCCTCGGTGCTCGATGCGGATGACGAAGGGATCCACGTGAAGCGGTAGACCTCGGCGCCGGGTGCCAGGGGGAGCAGCGGTCCTTCCTTCAAGGCCCGCAGCATGCCGGAGCACCAGCAGTGCATGAACTCCTGGCTGCGCGCATCCTCGAACTCCACCTCCAGGCCGGGCATCAGGGACAGGTCCGGGAAGCGCTCCGCCGCCGTCTGGGGACCGGCGGGCTCCGGGGCTACTTCTTGGGCAGGACCGACTTGCCCTTCACTTTCAGGTCCACCAGCTTCCACTGCCCCGGCTCCTTCTCCAGCAACTCCTCGAACTGCTCCGCAGTCAGAGTCCTTGGCGGCTTGCTGGGCTGCTGCGGCTGCGAGTTCGGCTCGCTTGTCGGTGTTGAGGTTCTTGTCGGCTTCGCCATAAGAGGTACCTACTCCCTTCCTGAAAGCGGGGATGACTTCCAGCCTCTCCTCGTTGTGCTCCGCGATGAGGCGGACGTTGTTCTGCAGGAACTTCTCTAGCTTGCCCAGCCAGGCCTCCACCTCCTCCCCCGCGCACGTGGAGCGCAACAACTCCACGGTGCGCGCATGGAAACCCCGTGCGCGGGGATGGAGCGAAGTGCCCGCGTGCTTCTCGATGACCCACGAGCGCACGCCCTGATGGGCGAGGAACAACGCCGTCGAGAGGCCCACGAGCCCACCTCCGACGATGAGCACCGGGACCGGATGCACCTGCGAGGACGGGGCTTGCATGCCCGGACACATAGGGCCCGGCCGCTCACCGCGTCCAGGCTTCTTCAGCCGCCGGACTGACGGCCTTCAATCGCGCACAGGAGCACCGCCGCGGCGATTCCCAGACGCCGATCCAACCGGCGCTGCGTGTCCACGGAGAAGTCCAGGTCGATCTTCTGGATGAACGGGTTGAAGTGCTGCCGGAAGCTGAACACCTGCTCGCTGCCCAGGGTCCCGGTGAAGGTCTGCGGGATGAGGTTGGTGAGGAAGCGCCGCACGAGCGCCAGCAGCATGCTGTCCTCCTCCACCTTGCCCACCTCCTGCCCGTCCGCGTCCAGGATGAGCCAGGTGTCGCGCAGGATGGAGCTCAGGGCCTTGCGGCGCAGCGCGCCCACGCGCTCTCCCGTCGCCGCGTCGGTGACGTCGTAGGTGGCGCCGAAGTCCAGGATGCTGCGGGCCTGGATGGTGATCAGCTCCTCCTGCATGTCCTCGCCGCTGTAGACGCGCAGGTCCTCCTTCAGCTTGAAGGCCTTCATCTTCGAGTAGAAGGCGACGTTGCCCGCCTCGTCGTAGATGTGGAACGCGCCGCCGAACAGCTTGAAGAACTTCCGGCGGAGCATGAAGCGGGTCTGGCCGAAGCGCCCGGAGGCAAGCTCACTCCGGGGACGGGTCTGGAGAGCGGAGGACATGACTCCCTCCCTAGCGCGAAGCGGCGCGCGGAGCCAGGGGCCTACGGGATGCCCTGCTGCTGCTTGCTCTTCGCCACCAGCTCATTGGCCTTGGCGTGGATGTTGTCGAACTGCGTGCGGTAGACGTCCGAGTGGCTCTTGCCCGTCTTCGCGTCCGGGACGTTCTGGCGCGCCCAATAGCTGTCGAAGCTGGGGTCCGCGCCCTCCAGCCGCTTGCCGAACCGGTCCATCTCCTTGGGCCAGCCCTGGTTCTGGATGCCGTCCTTCATCACCTCATGGTGGCGCTTGATGCCGTCGTACTCGATGCGCTCCATGCTCTTGGCGAAGTTCTCCCGCCGGGCGGGCAGGCTGCCGCCCACGTGCGGCTTGCCCAGCGCCGCGTTGACCTCGTTCTGGAAGGCGTCGCCCGTGACCTTGCTGAACTTCTTCTGCTGGGCGGCGTTCGTCATCTCGAACGCCATGACGCCAGCGCGCTTGGGGCCCGTGAGGTCCGGCCGCAGGCCAATCTGCTTCGGGCCCGAGTAGAACATGCCGCCCTGGACCTGGTCCTTGGTGACGACATTGAGAGTCTTGCCATCGGACGCCTGCGAGGCGTCGTTCGCCAGCGCCGCGTACTTCGGATTCTTCAGCATCTCCTCATGCGCCATCTTGTCGTAGGCGGCATGCATGGAGGGGTCCGTGGGCGGCTTCTGCACCTGCTGCTGCGGCAGGGTCTCCTGGGTCCGCTGCTTCTTCACCGCGGGCCCTTCCACCTCCGGCTTGCGGATGGGCGAGGTGAGGTCGTCGTGCTTGCGCTTCGGAGGCAGAGCGGGGCCAGAGCCTGCTTTGAAGATGCCACGGGGCATGGGGAGCGCTCCTGGGAGGGGAAGCGCAGGATAGCGTGAAATCCCCCGCCAGGACACGCCGCGTCATTTCCCGCGCGTCAGGCCTCGCGCCGCTCGTGCTGCTTGAAGGCGTCCATCTGCGCTGCCAGCGCGCGCTGGAACGCAGGCCGCGCCTCACAGCGTTCCTTGTAGGCCTTGAGCGTGGGATGCGCGTCGAGCACCTCGGTGTGCCGCAGGATGCGCAGCACCGTGGTCATCATCAGGTCGCCCGCGGTGAAGCGGTCCTCCAGGTACTCGCGGCTCCCCAGCGACGTGGCCAGTTCGCCCAGGCGGTGGTGGATCCGCGCCTCCACTTCGGGCCGGTGGAGCTTCGCCCACTGGGCATCCGGCGCGAACAGGTCGATCTCCGCGAGCTGCTGGAGGTGGATCTCCACCGAGTTCAACGCCGCGAACACCCACGTGAGCGCGCGCGCCCGGCCCGCCTCGTCCTTGGGGAAGAGCACTTCGCTCTTCAACGCGATGTGGACCACGATGGCGCCCGATTCGAAGAGCGTCAGGCCGTCCTCCTGGAACACCGGCACCTGACCGAAGGGCTGCTGCTCGCGGTAGTCCGCGGACTTCTGCACCTGGGGGTCGATGAGCCGCGCCTCGTACGGCAGGCCCGCCTCCTCCAGCGCCCACCTCACCCGGAGGTCACGGACCACGCCCTGCGCGAACGGCGGCACCCACTTGAATGCACTGACAGTGATCATGCGCGGCAGCCTCGCGCCACTGCGACAGGCATGACCACCATCATGCATGACGCATGTCGCCTGAGTGACCAGACGGATGCGCCGCTGGCCGGCCCCCCCGAGAGGACGATGCTCCTGTCGGTTCGGGTGGCCACCTCGTGCGCATGGGCACCGCTCGGAGCCGCACCCCATGGCTCACCCGCGTCAGCCCCTTCGTCGCTTCGCTGCGGGGCTATGACGGGACGCGACTGAAGAAGGACCTGGTGGGCGCGCTCACGGTGACGGCGCTCCACATCCCGGAGGGCATGGCCTACGCGCAGCTGGCGGGGATGCCTCCGCAAGCGGCGCTGTATTCCACCCCGGCGGCGCTGGCGTTGTATGCGCTGTTCGGCAGCTCGAGGCAGCTCATCATCGCGGTGTCCGCCAGCGTGTCGGTGCTCTCCGCCGCCACGGTGGGCGCCATGGCGCAGCAGGGCACGCCGCGCTTCGTGGCGCTCACGGCCGCGCTGGCGCGCGTGCACGCACCGGCGCAGAGGCTGCTGGAGCGCACGGGAGTGCTGGCGAAGGTGGGAAGGCAGAACGTGTATCCGCACGTGCATGCAGGCGTGGAGGCGTGGATGGCGCGCCACGAGTCCCAGGCCTGGCAGGAGTGGCGCCTCATCCAGGACGGCCTGTACCTGGTGCGCTCGCGCGTGGACGAAGCGGGCGCGACACTGCACGGCGAGGAGCGGCACAGACAGGAGGATCTGCTCATCCGGCTGGATGAGGCGGACACGCGCATGCGGGAGTTGCTTCGGAACCTGCCGCATCCACCGGCCGATGACGACTCGCGGGGGCCCGTGCACTGAGCGACAGGGAGGGCCGGGCCAAGCAGCTACGCTCGGATCCAATGCATCGCCATGTCGGCATCATCACGAAGCACTGCGGAAGCGGCTCATGGCTACTGGGGACATGCGACGCCATTCGACGCAGCCATCCAAGCCTCACGGCAGGTCCGGGACCCGGTACGCAAGCCAGGCAGCCCTCCTCATGGACTTCCAGCGCTCAAACTCACAGAGCAACTCCGTGCACCTGAAATCCCGTATTACCTCGGGTGGCTGAACTACTGGTCCGAAGCCGCCGCGCAGGCCATCGGTTTCCCGGACGCTGCTCGCGACGCGGAGCTGCTGTCGCGCTCACGGCGCACGCCTTCTGGCGGCTGGGTGGTCCAGCTCACGGAGGCTCCGCTCGACTACGACAACCCCGAGCACATCGAAGCACTCCGGCGGGCCTACGAGCGGTTCCCTGTCATCGGCGGACGCGACTCACGCTGAGCGCCTGGGTGCCCGCCTGCCCCCGACTCCTGGAACGATGCCCGAGCCCATTTCTGTGAACACCTCGTGCCCAGGAGGTCTTGAATGGCAAGCAAGGCGAAGCCCTCGGGCAACGGACATGGGAAGCAGACGAAGCAGAAGCCCAACATCCTGGTCATCTGGGGTGATGACATCGGCTTCTGGAACATCAGCGCCTACAACCAGGGGATGATGGGCTACCGCACGCCCAACATCGACCGCATCGCGAAACAAGGCGCGATGATGACGGACTGCTACGGCCAGCAGAGCTGCACCGCGGGCCGCGCGGCGTTCATCACCGGCATGAACCCGCTGCGCACGGGGCTCACCACCATTGGCATGCCGGGCGCGAAGTACGGCCTGCAGGACTCCGACCCCACCATCGCGGAGATGCTCAAGCCGCTGGGGTACACCTGCGGCCAGTTCGGCAAGAACCACCTGGGCGACTCCAATCCCTACCTGCCCACCAACCACGGCTTCGACGAGTTCTTCGGCAACCTCTACCACCTCAACGCGGAGAACGAGCCGGAGTGCCCGGACTACCCCAAGGACCCGTCCTTCAAGGCCCACTTCGGGCCTCGCGGCGTGCTGCACAGCTGGGCCACGAACCGCAAGGACGTCACCGAGGAGCCGCGCTGGGGCATCGTGGGCAGCCAGCGCATCGAGGACACCGGTCCGCTCACCACCAAGCGCATGGAGACCGTGGACGGTGAGTTCCTGAAGGGGTCGCTGGACTTCATGGATCGTGCCGTGAAGGACGGCAAGCCGTTCTTCCTCTGGCACAACACCACGCGCACGCACGTCTGGACGTTCCTCCAGGAGAAGTACCGGAACGCCACGGGCTACGGCCTCTACGCGGACGCGATGCGGGAGCTGGACGACATCGTCGGGGTGCTCCTGGCCAAGCTGGATGAGCTGGGCATCGCGGACAACACGCTGGTCGTGTTCTCCACCGACAACGGCGTGGAGAAGATGGGCTGGCCGGACGGTGGCAACAGCCCGTTCCGCGGGGAGAAGGGCTCCACGTGGGAGGGGGGCGTGCGGGTGCCGTGCCTGGTGCGCTGGCCGGGCGTGGTGGAGCCGGGGCGCGTCATCAACGACATCTTCGCGCACGAGGACTGGATGCCCACGATGGTGGCGGCGGCGGGCGGCCCCACGGACCTGGTGGAGAAGTGCAAGCACGGCCACAAGGTGGGGCCCAAGACCTTCCGGGTCCACCTGGACGGGTATGACCAGAACGGGCTCCTGGCCGGCACGGAGGAGGGCCGCCGGAACGAGTTCATCTACGTGCTCGACAGCGGCGACCTGGCGGCGGTCCGGTTCAAGGACTGGAAGATCATCTTCAGCTACCAGGACGGCGAAGGCCCGGACATGTGGTTCAGCGGCAAGCGCTTCAACCCATCGTGGCCCTACCTCATCAACCTGCGCTCGGACCCGTTCGAGTACGGGCCCCACTCCGGCCTGTACACATCCTGGTACGGCGAGCGCATGTTCACGTTCGTCCCGGCACAGATGCTGGTGAAGCAGTTCGCGGAGAGCCTCATCGAGTTCCTGCCCAGCCAGGCCCCGGGCAGCCTGAGCATCGGGCCGATGAAGGCGCGCGTGAAACAGCAGATGGAGGAGGCGCGCAAGAAGAAGGAGGAGCCCAGCATCAGCGACCAGGTCATGTCCCTGGCCGATGACGTGGAGCACTTCATCCACCGCTTCCAGCAGTCGCACCATTAGCCCAACCCACCGCCACCGTCGGACGGAACATCGACGACGGTGGCGGTGCGGCCCCGCTACTTCGGTCCTGGAGGTCCCAGTTCATCCGGGAGGGGCGTCCGGAGGAACTTCAGGCCCTTGGGCAACTGGATGACCTGGAAGCCCCAGCCGTCAATCCTGACAATTGCACCATCGACGGCTTCTCCACTGGCCAACCACGAGTCGGCATCCGTCTGGGTCGCGAAGTCTCTCGCGATGGGGACATGCACCGAGGAGTCAGAGAACTCCTGGTGATATTCGAGGAACCCATCCAGTTTCTTGATGCGGCGGAGGTAGAGCAACGCGACAGCCGCCAGTTGGACAGCAGCCTCTTCCTTGGAACCGGGCGGATGGCTCTTGCTCACGGCATCCAGGATTTTCAGCGTCGATTCCATCTCGAACTTTTCGGATGCAGTCATGGCCTCGTCCTGTCCGCGATCACTAGAGCGCAAGTGGCGCGAGAATCAACGCTCCTGTTCCGCCAGTGGCGACGACGAACGCCACGCCCCCGATGATGACGACCGTCCCAATCACCAACTCCGTTCGGTGCGTCCTCAACCAATTCAGCGCACCGTCGAGATTCGAAAACCGAAGTTCCGAGACATCGCTCTTCCGTGACGCCCGCGCCACGTCCTCGATGCAGTCCATGTAACGTGCGCGGCACTCCTCCGTGCAGTACTCGTGGTGCTTGCCAGAGCCCCACTTGATGCTCGTCAGCGGAGGAGCGGTGTTCCAGCATCGGTCGAAGCACGCGACATGCTCGGCATCACAGTCGCGTCCGCCGGCGCCGCCGACTCCACCTGCGTCTTCCGCGATGAGATAGACACGCCGCTCTGGCTTCTGGGCATGGGAGCATCCGCCAGCGACAGCGGCGGCAAGCAGAACCCATGCGCCAAGAGCGCTGGACAGGGCTGGCTTCCGGTCTCGGATATTGCTGGCCATCCATGCTCCAACACGCGCGTCAACGTGCTGACACCCTACCCGGCCTCTGGTGCGAGTGTCATTCCGCCCACCGGGCCGGATGTTCTCCGTTGGAGGACTTCAAGCCATGCACCGGAATGACAGCCTCGACGCCACTGCCGACGTGGAGCCCACTGACACCGCCGCGCGCCCCGGCCGTGCTCCTTTCCCGGACATGGTTTGGATTCCCGGTGGCACGTACTGGATGGGCTCCGACCACCACTATCCCGAAGAGGCCCCCGCCCATCAGGTGACCGTCTCAGGCTTCTGGATGGACCGCTTCACCGTGACGAACGAACAGTTCGCCCGCTTTGTCGAAGCCACCGGCTACGTCACCGTCGCCCAGCGCCCGCTCAATCCCGCGGACTACCCCGGCGCTACACCGGAGACGCTCGTCCCCGGCTCGCTCGTCTTTCGAAAGGCCCAGGGCCCCGTGGACCTGGGCAACGTGGCCAACTGGTGGAGCTATGTCCCCGAGGCCTGCTGGAAACACCCCGAAGGCCGCCGCTCCTCCGTGAAACACCGCCGCGCCCACCCCGTCGTCCACATCGCCTATGAAGACGCGGAGGCCTTTGCCACCTGGGCCGGCAAGACGCTCCCCACCGAGGCGGAGTGGGAGCGCGCTGCTCGCGGCGGACTGGACCGCAACGAGTTCTGCTGGGGCAATGAGTTCACCCCGAACGGCGAACACCTGGCCAACACCTGGCAGGGCTACTTCCCGTGGCAGAACCTCCGCGAGGACGGCCACGACGGCACCTGCTCCGTCGGCGCCTTCCCGCCCAATGGCTACGGCCTGCATGAGATGGCCGGCAACGTCTGGGAATGGACCGCCGACTGGTACCAGGAGCGCCACCAGGGCAACAAAGGCAAGGCGTGCTGCATCCCCGTCAACCCGCGCGGCCCCTCCACCGCGAAGGGCAGCCAGGACCCCTTCACGCCCGCCATCACCATCCCGCGCCGCGTCCTCAAGGGAGGCAGCCACCTGTGCGCGCCCAACTACTGCCGCCGCTACCGCCCCGCCGCGCGCTCGCCCCAGGCCGTGGACAGCGGCGCCAGCCACATCGGGTTCCGCTGCATCGTGCGCCCGTAGCCGCTACGCGCTGCCAGCGCTGGGAGGAACCGGCGAGCCGCGGTCCACGAGGTCGCGCGGCGGCACCACGACCGTGGCGAACATCAGCCCCAGCACCAACTGGAGCGCCACCAGCAGCACGTTGAACAACCGGGGGTCCTGCGCGCCCGCGGTGCCCGCTCCGAGCAGCGCGACGATGGCTTCCGTGCCGATGAAGCCCGGCGCCAGCTGCAACATCCCCGGCATGATGACCGTCATGGGCATCCGCTCCTTCCCGCGCCCGTAGAGCAACCCCGCCACGCCCAGCACGAACGCGGACACCAGCGGGCTGCCCCGGTCCCCGAACAGCATCTTCGTCAGCTCCTGCGTCCCGTAGGCGAGCAGCACGCCGCCGACAATCCACGCCACGTCGCGCGGCCGCCCGGACATGCACACCGACAGCGCCACCCCGCCCACCGCCACCACGATGAACGTCAGGAGCAGCGGCAGCGCGTGCTGCTCGAAGGGCGGCGGCAGCGGCCCGCCGAAGCGCCAGAGCGTCCCCGCCGCCGCGATGCCCACTCCCAGCATCAGGAAGCGCAAGAGGCCGTACATGAGCCGGGACAGGCCCGCCTCCACCGCCTCCAGGGCCAGCTCCAGCGAGCCCAGCGTCACCACCATCGCGGGCACCAGCAGCGTCACCCCGCCGAACAGCGCCCGCACGGCGTTGAAGGGCGGCAGGAGGAGCGTGAGCCCGAGCGCCACCAGCGTCCCCAGGAACGCGGCGAGGAAGCTCTTCTGCAAGTCCACCCGATGCGAGTTCAGCGTGCCGAAGTGGATGACACCCGCGCTGAGGCCCACGAAGAAGGCCGCGAGCATCTCCCACCACGCCCCGCCCACTCGCGCCGCCACCGCCGCGCCGTAGACGCCGTAGGCCACGAACACGAGCCACTCGGGATACAGCGCGTGCGGGGTCAGGATGCGGTCCAGCTCCGCGCGGGCCTCGGGCAGTCGCACGTGCCCTTCGGAGATGGCATCCGACAGCCGTAGGAGCGCCGCGGCCCGGCCCAGATTCCAGTGCGGGGTGAAGGGCAGCCTCTCGAAGACCACGTGCGGGCGCCGCGATGACACCACCTCCGTCATCGCCAGGCTCTGGAGCGTGAAGACCTGCACGTCCATTCCCCACGCCTTCGCCACCTGGCGCACGCGCGCTTCCACCAGCAGCGACGGCTGGTAGGCCAGGTGCAGCGCCTTCGCCAGGTCCAGCAGGAAGGCGGAGGCAGCATCCTCGTCCACCGCGCCGCCGTGCTCCCGCGTCATGGGGAATCCGCCTTGGGGGCTTCGTCCACGCTGCCCTTGCCGCTGGTGGCCTGCGTGTCCTTGAACGAGAAGCTGGCGCCGATCAGCAGCGTGGCCTGGAAGTAGCGGACGTCCAGGGTGCGCATGGGGGCGGACAGGCCCAGTTGCTGGAACGTCTCCGCGAGGCGGTCGGTCTGCTTGCTTCCCCACGCCAGGTTGCCGCCCAGCGTGAAGCGTGAGCGGCCCAGCAAGAAGTGGATGCCCGAGGCGACGTGGTACAGGTCCCAGCCGCCGAGCAGCGCGTTCGTCCCCGGCGTCGAATCCAACGCGCTGAAGTCCGTGTGACCGCTCAGATACACCCGCACCCGCTCCCCCAGCGCCTGCTCCACGCCCAGCGCCCCGTTCAGCAAGGGCTTGAGCGCGAAGTCGTAGCCGCCGTTGATGGTCTCGGTGGTGCCGCGCGGCACGATGGGCTCGGCGTCCACCAGGGAGAGGGACGAGACGCGCGCGTAGCCCTCCAGGGACGCGTACACCGCGGTCGACTCGCCGAAGCTCCGGCTGACCCCGAACGCCGCGGACCAGGAGTTGCGGAAGTGCGCCGGCAGGTCCTCCTGGAAGTTGAACACGGGCGCGGGAGCGTTCGAGTCCACTCCCTGGGATTGGACGGCGCGCTCGTACCCCACCGAGCCCCGGCCCCACAGCGCCAGGCTCGGCGTCGTCACGGCGAGCCCCACGGCCCAGGGGCCGCGCTGGTAGCTGGCGCCCACCTTCAACAACACCCGGACGTGGTCGAACTCCAGGTCGCGGCCCAGGGTCGCCAGCAGCTGCTGGCCGGCGGCACCGGAGCCCTGCGCCAGCGTCTGGAAGCGCAGCTCCTGACGCCGGGTCGCGACGAACGGCGTCAGCCCCAGGCCCAGGTGCTCCGTGACGGGGTAGGCCCAGGAGAGGCCCGTCCAGAACTCGCTCACGGTCTGGTCCAGGCGCACGTCCGTGGACAGCAGGTCCAGGCCCTGCACGCCGGCCAGGTCCGTGCCCAGCCGCGTGCCTCGCGACTGCAGGCTGTAGGAGAAGCCCTGGCGCGTGAGCAGCGAGTAGGCCATCCGGGACTTCCCCAGGAACCCGAAGCGCAGCGAGCCGGCGATCAACGACGGCAGCACGTCCACGTTGGAGTCGGTCAGGTCTTGCCCCGTGCCCTGCCCGTCCTTCACGCTCACGCGCACGTATTCCCACACGCTGCCGGTCAGCTCCAACTCCGGCGCGCCCAGGAGCGCGAGCGCGCCGGGGTTGTAATAGACGGCGCTGATGTCGTTCGGGTTGCCCACGAAGGAGCCGCCCAGCAGCCACGCCCGGTTGCCGAACTGCCGCGTGGTGTAGTGCGCGTCCTGCGCCAGCGCCGTCACGGACAGCAGCAGTCCCAGCACCGCGCCCGCGACCGTGACATCCCGGGCCCTGGATTGGATTGGCGTCATGGCGTCAGTGCACCTGTGGCGAGGAGACGGGCTCGCCGCCCACGGCGGTCCGCGCGTCGTCTCGCGATTCGAGGTAGGCGCGAACGGCCGCGCCCACGGTGGGATAGAGCCGGTCCTCGCCAATCCGCGCGGCCAGCCCCGAGCGCTTCAGCACCCGGCGCATCGGCGCGCGCGCCTGGGCCACCGCGAAGACGATGCCTTCGTCCGTGAGCTCGTAGCGAACCGTCTCCAGGCTCTCGGCGGCGGTGATGTCCAGGTCGAACACGGAGGACGCGTCCAGCACGAACCACTGCACCGGGAGGCGCGAGTCGGCCACCAGCCGGCGCACCTGTTCACGCAGGAAGCGGGCGTTGGCGAAGAAGAGGGGCGCGTCGAAGCGGTAGACGACGAGGCCAGGAATCGTCTCCGCGTCCGCGTGGCCCTCCACGTCGTGCCAGCCGGGCATGCCCTCGCGCTCGCCCAGCACTGCGTCGTGCGGGTGCGCCGCGCGGCGGATGAGGTCCACCAGCGCCAGCGCCACCGCGATGAGGATGCCCTGGAGGATGCCCAGGAAGAGCACGCCCAGCATCGTCACCACCGCGAGCACCGCCTCCACCGGCCGCACGCGCCAGAGCCGGAGGATGGGCTTCACCTCCAGCAGGTACACCGCCGCGACGATGACGATGGCCCCCAGCGTCACCAGGGGCAGCTTCGCCAGCAGCGGCGTGAAGAACAGCGAGAACCCCAGCACCACCACGGCCGCGACCACGCCGACCAGCTGCGTGCGTCCCTTCATGGACGCGTTGACCGCCGTGCGCGAGTCGCTGCCCGTCACGGGGAAGCCCTGCGTGAGGCCGGAGAGCAGGTTGGCCGCCGCCTGGCCGAAGAACTCCTGATGGGTGTCCAGCCGGTAGCCGAAGCGGTCCGCGTAGATGCGGCCCGTGAGCACGGAGCTGGCGTAGTTCACCAGCGCGATGCTGAAGGCCGCCGGAAGGAGCGTGCGCACGTCCTCGAAGCGCCACGAGGGCAGGCCGAAGGCGGGCGCCTCCGCGGCGATGGGCCCCACCACCTTCACGCCGCCGTGCTCCAGTTGGAACGCCCAGGTCACCAGCGAGGTGAGCACCACCATCACCAGCGGCGCGGGCCAGCGCGGCAGGAAGCGGCGCATGGCCACCAGCGCCGCGACGATGCACAGCCCCAACACCAGCGTGGGCACGTGCGTGTGGCCCACGTTCGCCGCCACCTCGTGCAGCTGCCCCGCGAACTCGTTCGACCTGCGCTCCAGCCCGAGCATCCGGGCCAACTGGCTGCCGATGATGATGAACGCCGCGCCGTTGACGTAGCCGATGAGGATGGGCCGCGACAGGAAGTCCGCCAGCGCCCCCGCGCGGCACAGTCCGCCCAAGAGGCTCACCCCGCCCACCATCAACGCGAGGAGTGCCGCCAGGGAGGCCAGCCGCTCCGGCCCGCCGCCCGCCACCATGGGGCCCAGCGCCGTCGCGGTGAGGATGGCCGCGCCTGCCTCCGGCCCCAGCAGCAGGTGGCGCGACGGACCGAACAGCGCGTAGGCCAACATCGCGAAGACGCCCGCGTACAGGCCCGCCGCGGGGCGCACGCCGACAATCTGCGCGTAGGCCAGTCCCTGGGGGATGAGCATCGCGCCCACGGTGAGCGCGGACAGGAGGTCCGCGCGCAGCCACCGCCGCTCATAGGTCCGCGCCTGCTCGACGCCCGGGAGGAACCGGCTCAGGACATGGACGGCCGTGACCGCGGTGCGCTTCATGGCCCTTCCCCCGTGCCTCCTGACCTCCTGGACGCAAGGAAGGGTGGAGGCCCTCGGGCCCCGCGGCATCACCCACCGGGGTGCGTTGCGCGCATCGGCTTCACGACAGGGAAGGGCTCACGTGCCCGCGGAGGCCCGCCTGCCCGACGGCATTGACGGCCCGCCGCCGCGCTCGGACGCCTGGTGGCGCTGGTTCCAGAGCAGGTACGGAATCAGGGCCACGGTGCGGATGAAGAGGTACAGCCCCATGACGCCCAGCAGGCTCTTCATGGGATAGGTGCTGCCGCCCAGGCAGAAGGCGAAGGCGGGGTTGCCGAAGACGGCGGAGATGGCCAGCGCCGTGCGGTCCCCGGGCCGGGGCCGGCCGGCCACATGTCCCAGGGCCGTGGCCCCCAGCGTCACCACCACCATCGCGACGATCGCCCAGAAGCTGAGGCGCTTCAACAGCGGGAAGCTGGCCACGACCAACGCCAGCGCGGCCACGGACAGGGCGACATTGAAGTAGAGCTTCACCGGCTTGCGCAGCCGGTGCGCCCAGCCGGGCGCCACCTTCTGGAAGCCGATGCCGATCGCGAAGGGCACGAGGAACGGGAGGATGACCCTGCCCAGGAGCACGCCGTACGGTGGCGACTGGATGGCCACCGGGAACAGCCGCTCCAACAGCTTCAGGGACAGCGGCATCAGCACGATGGCGACGAGCGACAGGGTGACGGACAGCGCCAGGGTCAGCGCCAGGTTGCCCTTCTGCTTGGACACGACGTTGAGCGCCATGGGCAGCCCCGGGCAGAACGCCATCAGCGAGATGACGCCGGCCGCGACAGGTGGCACTGGCAGCACCTTCACCACGATGAGGGACAGCAAGGGCACGCCGACGAGGCACACCCCCAGCCCCCGCGCGAACGCCGGATCGCGCACACCCCGGCCCAGGTCCGCCAGGTGCCACGACAGGCCCTGCGACAATCCGAGCGCGACGATGAAGGTCGAAATCATCAGCCCGATGAAGGTGTGCAAGGCGTCCATCACCGTCCCTCCTCCGGGAAGATGCGCTTCCAGTCCTGGCGCATGCTGACCACGGTCCAGCCGTCCTCGCGCGCGGCCTTCAGTGACGCGCCGTTCTTCTCCTGGTAGGCGAACTCGCGCTCCGCGTCGTCGTGGTTGATGAGCAACGAGAAGCCGGGGCGCGGCTGCTCCTTCGTGTACTGGAGCATCTGGATGTCGCCTCCCGACCGCACGTTGCCCGCCGCGAACACCGGCCGCCTCCCGATGTGCTGCTCGATTCCCACCGGCTTGCCGGCCTTGTCGTTGAGGTGGTCCAGGCGGGCCTCGCGCCGCAGCACCGGGTGGCCGTTCCCCTCGTCGAACTTCTCTTTCAGGCTGCTGCCGATGACCTGCTGGGGCGGGATGCCGTAGGTGCCCTCGGAGACGACGCGCATGAAGTCCGTGCCACCGCCCGAGGAGATCCACGTCTGGAAGCCGTTGGCGCGCAGGTACTGGAGCAACTCCAGCATGGGTGCGTAGGCAAGCTGCGTGTAGGGCACACCCAGCTTCGGGTGGCGTGCGGTCTGGAAGAAGGCGCGGGCCTCGCGGGCGAGCTCATCCGGTGTCTTGCCCCCGTAGGTGGCGGCGAACAACTCCATCAACTGGGGCTCCTCCATGGAGGACAGCAGGGCCACGTCCCCTTCCAGCACGGCCTTGAAGGGCTGCCGCTTCGCGAGCGACGCGTCCTCCTTCACGGCCGCCTTGACCTGCTCCAACAGGAAGGCGCCCTGCACGACGGGCTTCTCCTGCCAGAGCGTGCCGTCGTTGTCGAAGGTGGCGATGCGCTCCTCCGGGGGGATGTAACCGGGGCCGCCCTCGGTGGTGGCGCGGGTGACGAAGGCGAGGATGGACTGCTTCACCGGGCCGTCATTCCAGGACGGCAGCGGATCCGCCGCCAGTGCCTGGAGGGGGATGGCGACCAGCAGCGCCAGCGCCCACGGCAGGCAGGCCGGGCCCTTCCACATGCGTCGCATCAAGGTCGCCTCCTGTCCGGTGCAATCCCAGACATGAGGTTGGGAACGAAGGAGTCACTCCACAACGCGGCGTGGAGGGCGCGGGAGGAGGGCCCGCTGGGCCCGGCCGTCCGTGAGGAGGCGACGTCTGACGAAGGGGGAAACGGCGCGGCACAGGCCCCCCATGAGTCCAAGCAGCAAGCAGCGCGTTCGGACTCCCGCCATCAAGTCCTCCCCCTGCCTGTGCCGCGCCCGGGGATGAAGCTGGTGAGGAAGTGGAGGAGGTCGCCACGGAACGAGGGTCGCACGGGGATGTCCGCTGACGCGGGACCGTGCCTGCTGTCACACGAGTTCGCGGCGGCGCAGGGCGCGCCACTCCGCGGCGGCGAGGACGACGAGCACGAGCACCAGCAGCAGGAACGAGCCGCGCCACTGCGCGCCGGGAATGCCGCCTACGTTGACGCCCAGCAGGCCGGTGATGAAGGACAGGGGCAGGAAGACGCCGGAGATGATGGTGAGCATGTAGAGGATGCGCTGGCTGCGGGCGTCCGACCGGGCCCTGACGTCCTCGTGGAGGATGCGGGCGCGCTCCACCAGGGCGTCCATCTCCTTGAGGGCGCCGCTGGCCCGCTCGGCCATCTGGCGCAGCTCCAGTTCCTGGGCGCGGACCCACTCCACGGTGAGCAGGCTGACGCGCAGGATGGCGTCGCGGGCCAGGGAGACGAAGCGGCGCTGTTCCACGAGGGTGCGGCGCAACCGGCGCAGGTCCGTCGGCACCTCGATGGCGTCGTCGCGGCGCTCCTCGAAGCGGGTCTCCAGGCCCGACAACGTGTCGTCCAGTTCGGTGGTGCGCAGCGCGGCGGTGGAGAGCGCGGCGGTGGCGAAGGAGAGGAAGAGGTCCGTGCCCCGAGGCCCCCGGCCATGGGCGAGCTGTTCGCGGACGGCCACGATGGCGGGCTGATTCGTGGGCGCCACGGTGACGCAGCGGTCCGCCGTCATCCACGCGCGCAGCTGACGCGGTGACGACACGTTCGTGGGAGCGGAGTCCGGATGCAGCAGGAGCAGGACGAGCTCGTTCTCGTTGAGCACGTCGATGCGCACGCGGCCCGTGTCGGCCAGGAGCGGTTCGCGCACCCGGGGAGGCAGGTAGAAGACGGCCTCCAGCACGCGGGGCAGGTCCGGCAGGTCCGGAGGCAGGTGGACCCAGAGCATGCCATCCGAAGCCCGCCAGCTCCGCGTCTCCTCCAGGGTGAGCGAGCGCGCACCCCCGCTGCCATCCAGGAGCAGCGCGAAGGCGTTCTCGAACCCGTCCATGGAAGGAAGGTGGCGAGGGAGTGGACAGGGACCAAGGTCCCGGGCAGCGCAACAGCCTGGCGCCCGCTCACCCCGGGTCGAGCGACCAGGTGCCTTCGGCCCAGCGCTGGAGATTCAAGGTGGCGCCAATGGCCGCCAGACCACCCTCCGCAGCGATGGCTTCCAGAACCGCTTTCGACTCCTCCGTTCGGTAACGCAGCAGGAATGATGCTGTCATGCCCCGCACGTCCACACGGGGATGCTTCAGCAGGACAGAAAGCGCCTCCCGTCCGGCATCTCCCTGCGAAAGCAGCGCCTCCAATGCAGCCCCGTACTTCCGGGCGTGCTTGTTGCCCTTCCTGGAGTCACCGTCCCGGATGCAGTCGCCTTGTGCCGCCACATGGTGTGCGAACTGTTCCACGAGCGCCTTGGTATCCATCACCAGCAACCCATCCGGACATTCTCGATGGCTTGCAGCCCGAAGTCACACTCCGCAGCGAAGCGTCGTGTCTCACGCGTGGCGCCAACGAGACGACAGCACTGTCAGCGCGATGAGCGCACCGCCCGCACCAGCAAGCACCCTCAGGGGCCGTCGTAGCTGCTCCCCCAGGGCCTCCAGTGCTCCGGCCGTGACCTCCCGGCTCGTGCGCCGCACCAGGTCCTGATTGCATGGCGCCTCTCGCCAGCGGAGCTCCTCCTGCGTGAGCGCGCCCCCCGCTCCCCGGACAGTCGCCGCCGCCGTGCGCTCGGCGAGCGTCGCCAGGGTTGCGCCCAGCGCTTCTCCAGAGGCCTTCGGATTCGTCGCCAGCTCCTCGTGGAGGCCCGCCGCCAGGCCCCGCACCAGCCCCTGCCCTGCCTGCTCCACCAACCCCAACAGCCAGGCGGAGTCCTCGCGCAGCGTGGACTCGACGCCCAACACCAGCCCCCGGCCCACCTTCGAGGCCACCTCCTCCCCCAATGGCACCACGCCGCGCGCGTCCTCCAGGATGGCCGGCAGGGAGTCGTGCAGCTGCTCCGTGGCCGCCTTCACCACGCCTCGGGCCATCACCTGGGCGCGCTCGCCGGGTGTGTGGATTTCATCCGTGCGGGAGTGCGCGAACCGCACCACTTCGTCGAAGAGCTGGTTGAGGCGCTCCACGAAGCCATGGAGCGGCAAGCCTCCTTCGTTCCACTCCCGCTCCAACGCCTTCAGCGCCCCCTCCGTGGCCGCACCCGCCAGCACCTCGGTCGCTCCCGCCGACGCTCCCGGTTCGCGCTCAGCGGCTTCGTGCGCCATGCGACTCAGCACCGTGAGCAGGTCCTGGAGCAAGGTGTTCAACTGACCGTGGCCGTCGGGTACCTCCTCGCGCAGCCCGTCCGCCGTGCCACGCACCACGCCGGTCGCGATCTCGGTCGCCACCATGCGCTGCAGTGACAACGTCAGGTTGCGCAGCGCATCGATGGGTCCCGTGCGGCCCGCGATTCCCATCGGTACACCTGTCCTTTCAGAGGGGGTTCCCCTGGAGGATGAGAACTCCTGTGCACCGGAGCAATGACATCCAGCCACGCCCTCCGCACGCCACCCCGCTCCCCTTCCGGTTGTCCGCCGCCCGCCGCGCCCCCATCCCTACGCGCGAACACAAACACCGGAGCGTGCCTGCATGGCGACGAAGCCCGCGAAGAAGAAGCAGCCCAACATCCTGGTCATCTTCGGAGACGACATCGGCTACTGGAACCTCAGCGCCTACAACCTGGGCGTCATGGGCTATCGCACGCCGAACATCGACCGGCTGGCGAAGGAGGGCGCGCTCTTCACGGACTACTACGCCCAGCAGAGCTGCACCGCCGGCCGCGCGGCCTTCATCACCGGGCAGTGCCCCTTCCGCACCGGCCTCACCAAGGTCGGCATGCCGGGCGCGAAAGTGGGTCTCCAGCCGGAAGACCCCACCATCGCGGACCTGGTGAAGCCCCTGGGATACATGACCGGCCAGTTCGGCAAGAACCACCTGGGCGACCGCGACGAGTTCCTGCCCACCGTGCACGGCTTCGATGAGTTCTTCGGCAACCTCTACCACCTCAACGCGGAGGAGGAGCCGGAGAACGTGGACTACCCCAAGGACCCCGCGTTCCGGCAGCGCTTCGGTCCGCGCGGCGTGCTCAAGAGCAAGGCGGACGGCAAGGGCGGCCAGACCGTTCAGGACACCGGTCCGCTGACGAAGAAGCGCATGGAGACCGTGGACGAGGAGTTCCTCGGCGCGACCCTGGACTTCATCGACCGCGCCCAGAAGGACCAGAAGCCCTTCTTCATCTGGTTCAACACCACCCGCATGCACATCCACACGCACCTGAAGAAGGAGTCCCAGGGCAAGACGGGCATCGGGCTCTTTCCGGACGGCATGGTGGAGCACGACGGACACGTGGGGCGGCTGCTCGACAAGCTGGACCAGCTGGGCATCGCGGACGACACCATCGTCGTCTACACCACCGACAACGGCGCGATGACGAGCATGTGGCCTGACGGCGGCATGACGCCCTTCCGCGGAGAGAAGGACACCAACTGGGAGGGCGCGTTCCGGGCCCCGTGCGTCGTGCGCTGGCCCGGCGTCGTGAAGCCCGGCACGCAGATCAACGAGCTGTTCTCCTCCGAGGACTGGCTGCCCACGCGGGTCTCCGCCGCGGGCGAACCGGACGTCGTGCGGAAGCTGCTGGAGCGCTCCGAGGACTCCGTCGGCTACTTCTCCTGGATGATCGACCGCGCCTTCGTCCTGGTGCCCGCACAGGCGATGGTGGGCCGGTTCCTGGCCACCTTCCGGGAGTTCCCGTCGCGCCAGCACCCGTCCAGCTTCTCCATCGACCAGGTGATGGCGACGATGGAGAACGGCGCCGCCCCCGTCCACTGAGGACGGCCCGCGGCGCGGAGGCGGGCGCTACGCCTTCGCGCCGCGCTGGACGGTGTTTCCAATCCATCTTCGCGAGGAAACACGCCTTGTGCGTCCCGGGAGTATGAGTCATCCAGGGCCCCTTCCCGGAACCTCGCGACATGACCGTCTCCCCTTCCCCGGACGTGCAGGACGCAGCCCCTAATGGCAGGCGCTGGCGCCGCGTCGCACTGTGGGCCGTGGTGGCGGTGGCGGTGCTGGAGGTCGCCATCAACGTCGCGCTCAACACGGGCGTCACCCAGGCCATCATGGGCCGCGCGACGGACCGCACGCAGCTGACGTGGCAGCGCGCGTGGTGGCTGTGGCCCGTGGGCCGGC
Organism: Corallococcus sp. AB030; assembly: GCF_003668965.1. Lineage (NCBI taxonomy): Bacteria > Pseudomonadati > Myxococcota > Myxococcia > Myxococcales > Myxococcaceae > Corallococcus > Corallococcus sp. AB030. The sequence goes on along the minus strand of NZ_RAWQ01000034.1, from coordinate 33,830 downwards.
TCCACCTGAAGGGCTTCACGCTCACCCAGCAGGACTCCAACGTCTGGTGGAAGGTGGAGGTGGACGCGCTGGAGGCGGGCATGTCCCTCACGGGCCTGCTGCGCAAGCGCGTGGACGTGGACGGCATCGACGGACACGGCGCCAGCTTCCACCTGGAGCCGTCCGGCGTGCCCGAACAGCCGTCCGACTCGAACAGCAAGCCCTGGGTCATCCACCTGAAGGATGTCACGCTGCACCAGGTGCGTGAGCTGGACTTCAGCCGCGTGCGCTTCGTGGGCGCGCTGGACGTCACCGGCACGCTGAACCTCCAGTCCCGCGAACGGCTCCAGGTGGACCTGCCGTCGGTGCGCGTGGCCGAGGGCTTCATCGAAGTGGACGGCAACCGCGTGGCGCGGCTGGAGTCGCTCGACTCGCGCGCCCGGCTCGACGCGCCCTTCCAGGCCGACAAGGGCTACGACCTCTCCAAGGCCCTCGGCGGCCAGGTGAAGACGCGCATCGACGTGCTGCCGCTGGACTGGATCAACGACCAACTGGGCGCGAGCGCCCCCGTGTCGCTGCGCGGCGGCGCGGGACGGGTGGACCTGGACGTGCGCATGGAGCGCAACACGCTGGAGCCGGGCAGCCAGCTGAAGGCCTCCGGTGAAGCGCTGGAGCTGCGAGCAGGCCCCGTCCGGGCCCGGGCTCCGTGGAGCCTCCAGGCGTCCATGGACGAGGCGCCGAAGGGACAGCCGTCAGGCTCGCTGCGACTGGCCTTCGCGCCCGTGCAGGTGTCGGGCCCCAAGGGCTACGACCTGGACGTGCCAGAAATCGCCCTCACCGTGAAGGCCCGGCGGCGTGAAGGTCGGCCCGGCCTGGACCTGGAGCCCGAGCTGCGCGTGGCGAAGAGCAAGCCCCTGGACCTGCGCGTGCTCAATCCCTGGCTGGGCCAGACGCTGGAAATCGACGCCGGCCACGTGACGGTGCGCAGCGAGGAGCCCTCCAAGGGCGCAAGGGCGCGCAACGCCCTGGAGCTGCGCATGGACACGAACCTCGTCTCCGGACGCATGGGGCCCAACAAGGTCCTGCTGCGCGCGGAGGTGGAGGTGGACGCGCGGCACCTGTCCTGGGACATGACGGAGCTGGGCTTGAGCGGGACGACGCTGCGGCTCAGGGACGTGTCCTCCAACGGCAACGTGCCCATCCGCGCCTGGAGCGGGAACTTCACCCTGCCGCGCGCCAGCCTCTCCCTGTCCCCCACGGTGCTGAAGGCGCGCTTCGCGAGCCAGCTCACCGACACGCAGCCCATCGTCGCGCTCATCACGTCATCCAAGAAGCTGCCCGGCTTCCTCACGTCCCTGCTCAACATCCCGAAGGTGGAGGTGACGGGGCAGGTGCAGATCGACGAGCGCGGACTCCAACTGCGAGAGCTGAAGGCGAAGGGCGAGGGCTTCTCGCTGGAGGGCCACCTGGACCTCGTGCAGGGCGACATCACGGGCGCCCTGCTGGCGTCGCTGGGCGCGGTGACGGGCGGCATCGAACTGCGGCCCGGAAAGCACGACCTGCACCTCTTGAACGCGACGGAGTGGTTCAAGGGCCAGCCGGTGCCGCCGTTCCGCTGAAGCCCCGTCACCGGGGAGGATGGGCCTGGGAGTCGGCGGGTCTCACGTAGGCCCGGAGCAGGTCCAGGTCGTCGTCCACCACCCAGGGTGTCAACGCGTTGGCGTCAGCACCTCGTCCTCCGGTGGGGGGAAGGTGTTTTGCGTGCCCTCGGACGCGCAACCGTGCGACAAGGCGGGCCGCTGCGACACCCTTCGGAGGACGGCATGGCGGAGATGACCTACCGGACGGCGCTGGTGACTGGCGCCTCGAGCGGCCTGGGACGTGGACTGGCCCTGTGGCTGGCGAAGCACGGCGTGCGCGTCTTCGCGACGGGCCGGCGGCTGACGCACTTGCAGGCCCTCTCCGCGGAGGCCCAGGCCGCGGGCTGCGCGGTGGAGCCCATCGTCATGGACGTCAGCGCCTCGGAGGCCTCCCAGGAGCGCATCCGCGCCATCGACGCGGAGTGCGGCGGGCTGGACCTGGTGGTGGCCAACGCCGGCATCGGCGGGCCCACGCACGGCAAGCGCATGGACTGGGAGCGCACGCGCTCCATCATCGACACCAACGTCACCGGCGCCGCCGCCACGCTGTGCGCGGTGCTGCCGCAGATGGTGGAGCGCCGCCGGGGCCACATCGTCGGCGTGTCCAGCCTCGCGGGGATGCGGGGGCTCGCGGGCCACGCCGCCTACTCCGCGTCCAAGGCCTTCCTCGCCACCTTCCTGGAGAGCCTGCGCGTGGACCTCAAGGGCACCGGCGTCCAGGTGACGTGCGTCTACCCGGGCTTCGTGAAGAGCGAGCTCACCGCGAAGAACACCTTCCCCATGCCCTTCCTCATGGAGACCGAGGACGCGGTGGAGCGCATGGGCCGCGCCATCTTCACGGGCGCCGCGGAGGTGAGCTTCCCCTGGCAGCTGGCCACGCCCATGCGCTTCTTGAAGGTCATGCCCAATCCGCTGTTCGACGCCACCGCGCGCCGGTTGAAGTGAGCGGAGGCCCTCCCATGACGACCCCTTCCTTCGCACAGCGCTTCGCGAAGCTCGCCGACGAGCGCTCCCCCTTCTGTCTGGGCCTGGACCCGTCCCGCGACGTGCTCGCCCGCTGGAACCTGCCGGACACGGTGCAGGGCCTGTCCGACTTCTGCGACCGGCTGGCCGACGCGTCCGGAGAGACGCTCGCGGTGGTGAAGCCCCAGAGCGCCTTCTTCGAGCGCCACGGCCCCGAAGGGCTCGTCGTGCTCCAGCGCGTGCTCAAGCGCTTCCGCGCCGCCGGCACGCTCACGCTGCTGGACGTGAAGCGCGGCGACATCGGGTCCACCATGGACGCCTACGCGGAATCACTGTTCGGCAAGGGCAGCGCCTACGACGTGGACGCCGCCACCTTCACCGCGTACCTGGGTCTGGGCGCGCTGGCGAAGACGGTGGAGCGCGCGCGGGCACACGGGGCCTGCGCCTTCGTGGTGGTGCGTTCGTCCAACCCGGAGGGCGTGCCCGTGCAGAACGCCGTGGGCGGCGACGGGCGCACCGTGGCCCAGGCCGTGGCGGACGGCCTGCGCGAGCTGAACGAGAAGGCCGGCCCCGGAGTGCTGCCCGCGGGCGCGGTGATGGGCGCCACGCTGCCTCCGGCCGACCGCGACGTGGTGGAGCGGCTGGGCGGCGCGCTGCTGCTCACGCCGGGCATCGGCTCGCAGGGCGCGGGCTTCGGGGACTTGCCCAAGCTCTTCTCCGGCCGCGAGCGGCAGGTCCTGCCCACCGCCGCGCGCTCCGTGCTGGAAGCCGGCCCGGACGTGGCCGCGCTGAAGAAGGCCCTGGAAGCACATCAGGCGCCCTCGCGTACGTTCCGCGAAGGCGCCTGAAGGGCACTGCTCTCAAGGCTGAGTCGACGAGGCGCGCGGGCTACTGCGCGCCCATCATGAACTGGTCCACGCCGACCTGGTTCTTGTCGGGCACGGCCTCCTTCGGCTCGGTGCCCTTCTTGAAGAACATCAGCTCCGCGCCCTTGGCTCCGGGGCTGGACACCTTGCCCGTCTTCTTGTCGATGTAGAGCCGCGCCAGCTGCATGGACTGCCAGGGGTAGAACTCCGACTGGGGCCGGCCCTCCAGCGCGCGCTTCATGTAGTTGAGCCAGATGGGCAGCGCCGCACGGCCACCCGTCTCGTAGCGGCCCAGCGGGTGCGGATTCAGGTCGTAGCCAACCCACGCCACCGTCACCAGGTCCTTGGTGTAGGCCGCGAACCACGCGTCGAAGGAGTCGTTCGTCGTGCCCGTCTTGCCCGCCGCCGGCTTGCCCAGCTTCTGCGCGGGACCGCCGGTGCCCTGGAGCACCACGCCGCGCAACAGGTGCGTGAGGATGAAGCCCGTCTCCGCGCTCATCACCTGCTCGCCCGGCTCGAAGAGGCGCGCGTAGCCCGCGGCCACGCGGTCCTGCAGCGGCGCCCACGCGTCGTCGAACGCGGTGTGGTCCTCCAGCGTGCGGCCGAAGCGGTCCTCCACCTTGCGGATGAAGTACGTGGGCTTCTTGCGGCCGTAGCGGTTGAAGGTCGCGTACGCGCTGGCCAGGTCGAACGGGTACACGCAGGACGAACCCAGCGCCGCGGAGAAGTCCATGTTCATGGGCGTCGTCAGGCCCAGCTTCTTGGACCAATCCGACATGTTGTGCACGCCCACCGCGCCGAACGTCTTCACCGCGGGGATGTTCATGGAGTTCACCAGCGCCGTGCGCAGCAGCACGTCACCCACGAACTCCTCGCTGTAGTTGGCCGGCTTCCACGACACCTTGTTGTCCGGGTCGTGCTCCACGATGGGCGAGTCCACGATGACGGTGGCCTCCGTCCAGTTCAGCTGCTCCAGCGCCGCCGAGTACACGAACGGCTTGAAGGACGAACCCGGCTGACGGCACGCCTGGAACGCGCGGTTGAACTCGTTGTCGTCGAAGTCGTAGCCGCCCACCATCGCGGTGAGGTACTGGCGATGCGGGTCGATGGAGACCAGCGCGCTCTGCGCCTCCGGCGTCTGCTCCAGCCGGAAGAGCTTCACGCCCTCCTCGGGGATGTCCTCCGCCAGCTTCTTGTCCCACTGCTCCTTGTCGTCCGTGAGCTCCTTCTTCACCACGTTGCGAAGCACCACCACGTCACCCACCGCCACGGCCTTCTTGACGGAGGTGATCATGCTCGCCGGGTAGTAGCTCTCCGGGTTCACCTTGCGCGCCCAGCGCATGCCCAACAGCGGCAGCCGGCCCTGGTGCGGCCCCACCTGCACGTCCGCGCCCTTGCCGTCGTCGTCGATGCGGGTGACGACGCCCATGTAGAGGCGGTTCTCGACGAGCTCTTCCTTGCCCATCGCCTTCTTCGCCTTGGCGATGAAGGCGCTGCGCTCAGGCTCGGTGGCCAGCTGCATCACCGGACCGCGCCAGCCCTGGCGCTTGTCCACGGACATCAGGCCGTCCAGCACGGAGTCCTGCGCCGCGCGCTGCCGCTCGCTGTCCATGGTGGTGAAGACCTTGAGGCCCTCCTTGAGCAGCACGGGGTTGCCGTAGCGGTCCACCACGTCCTTGCGCACCTGCTCCACGAAGTACGGGGCGAACTCGTGGAAGACGTCCTCCACCGGGTACACCTTCACGGGCTCCGCGTTGGCCTGATCATGCTCGGCCTTGGAGATCATGCCTTCGACCAGCATGCGGCCCAGCACGTACGAGCGGCGCTTCTTCGCGGCCTCCGGACGCAGGAAGGGCGAGTAGCGGCTGGGCGCCTGGGGCAGGCCCGCGATGAGCGTCATCTCCCCCAGCGTCAGGTCGCGCACGTCCTTGCGGTAGTAGTTCTCCGCCGCGCTCTGCACGCCGTAGCTGTGGTGCCCGAGGAAGACGTTGTTTAGGTAGAGGTAGAGAATCTCTTCCTTCGTCAGCGCCTGCTCCAGCCGGAAGGCGAGGATGGCCTCGCGAATCTTGCGCTTGGGCGTCTTCGCGGTGGCCTCCTTGTAGCCCTCCGCGGAGATGAGGACCGCCTTCGCGGTCTGCTGCGTGAGCGTGGAGCCGCCCTGCACGCCGCCGGCGCGCAGGCCCAGCTTCGTCATCACCGTCTTGGACACGGCGCGCGTGGTGCCCAGCACGTCCACGCCGAAGTGGTCGAAGAAGCTGGAGTCCTCGCTGGCGATGAACGCCTGCACCAGCCGCTTGGGGATGCGCTCGTAGGGCACCACCTTGCGCCGCTCGTTGTAGAACTCGCCCGCGAGCACGGCGTCGTCGGTGTAGACCTCCGTGACGATGGGCGGCCAGTACTCGTCCACCTTCGGGATGGCGGGCAGCCCGTCGGAGAAGACGTAGTAGGCGCCCACGACGGCGAGCACGCCCGCGGTGGCGCCCATGAGGCCCAGCACGGCGACGAGCTTCATCAAGCGCAAGAGGATGTTGCGCTTGGGCGGAACGCCGTCGAGCACCAGCTTGGAGCGGCTGCGGTCAATCTTCGGGTCGGCCATGCGTGTCGTGTCGAGTCCTGGGCTCAAGGCTTAGAGGAGCGCCGCCCGCTTCAGCACGTCCGTCAATTCGGATGGCATGGGGGTCTCCACGACGACCCTCCTGTCATCCTCGGGGTGCGGAAATTCGATGCGCTCGGCGTGCAGGAACAGACGTTTGAGCCCCCAGCGCGCCCGCACGTCGCGGTTGAAGGCGAAGTCTCCGTACTTCTTGTCACCCGCCACCGGGTGGCCCACGGCGACCAGGTGTCTTCTTATCTGATGAGTGCGCCCGGTCTCGATGGTGCAGGAGAGGAGGGCTGCCTCGCTCGACTGGCGCACGACCTTCCACCGGGTGACGGCCTCCTGCATGTTCACTCCCCGACGGGCCTTGGATTCGGCCGTCTGCTGGTGCTCGGCGAGCGGCAGGTCGATGACACCCGAATCCTTGGGCATCTTCCCCTTCACCAGGGTCAGGTAGCGCTTCTTCGGGTGGCCGTGGGTGAAGATTTCCGTGAAATGCACCATCGCCGGGCGCCGCTTGGCCACCAGGATGACGCCGGAGGTCTCCCGGTCCAGGCGGTGGGCGGGTGAGGCGGTGAAGTCGTTGCGGGTGGCCTTGGGGCCCAGGTAGGCGCGGACGTAGTCCACCAGGGTGCCCCCGGTGATGCCGCTACCGGTATGGACGGCCATTCCGCTGGGCTTGTCCACGGCCATGAGCCAGTCGTCTTCCAACAGGATGACCAGCCGGGAGGGGTCTACCGGTGGTGGCGGGGGAGGCGGACGGTCCGATTTCGGACGCTCCGCGAGGGTGAGTTGCTCTTCGGTGCCGCGGATGGTGAGCACGTCTCCTTCGACAAGCAACTGCTCTGGCTGCGCGCGCTTGCCGTTCACTCGCACCTTCTTGGTGCGGATCATCTTGAAGAGGTGGCTGACGGGGACGTTGGGCATCCGCTTGCGCAGGTGCTTGTCCAGCCGCATCCCGACTGTGTCGGCTTCGATTCGGTACTCGATCATTTGTGCTGGCGCCTGGACCAGACCACACGAATAATTCGCGGTCCATGCCGAAAGCCCCAACTATCGAGAAGCTGCTGCAGAACGGTTCCGCCGAATGGAACAAGCTGCGCAAGTCCGGCCAGGCGCCCACCGGCCAGACGGGCGCCACGTTCACGCAGCTGTTCTCCGCCAACGCCGACCTCTCCGGACTGGAGCTGGTGGGCTCCGAGTGGGAGCGCTGTGACCTGTCGAAGATGAACTTCCGGGACACGGACCTCACCAACGCCTACTTCCACGGGGGCCGCCTCCAGGACTGCGACTTCCGGGGCGCCAACCTGGAAGGCTGTGTCTTCGAGAAGCTCAAGCTCCTGCGCTGTGACTTCACGGGCGCCAAGGGTCTGGAAGACCTGGAGATGGACGACGTGGACATGGACCGCGTGACGGGCCTGGACGGCGAGGAAGCCCCGCCGCCCCCGCCCCCGCCGGTCCAGGGCATCACGGCGTTCACCCGTGAGCAGCGCGAGAAGATGCTCGGCCAGTCGCACCTGGGCGGCGCGATGGACGGCGCGGCTTCCCCGCACCCGGACGAGCTGCCCCCGTTCCGGCCGCAGGATCCGCCGGGCTCGCTCTTCTTCCGCGCCCTCAAGCGCGTGGGCGCGCCCCCGCTCTGGGTGCTGGACGTGCCGGGCCTGCGTCCGCTGCTGCCGCAGCGGCTGCCGCCGGGCAGCTCCCTGGAGACCCTGTACCGCGAGGCGGTGAAGACGCGGCTGGAGAACAAGAAGCCCGCGGCGGACCCCGGCGCGGTGGAGCGCGCGCAGAAGGCGCTGCGCATGGGCGGCAAGGAGGCCAACGTCGCGGCGGTGTACCTGCGCGAGGTGGGCGTGCTGCCCCTGTTCCGCTTCGCCGCGGCGAAGCAGCTCAAGGCGGAGCTGCGCACCGAGGTGGAGGTGGACGACCTCACGGGCTCCGTGGATCCCCGCACCACGGGGGCGCTGCTGGAGCTGCGCCTGACGCACGAGGTGGTGGAGCACCTGCACGAGGTGCGTCGCCGGCTGGCGGCCGCGCAGCTGTACTCGTCGCTGCTGGAGGCGGGCTTCAACCCGGAGAACAACTGGGACGAGGCGCTGGAGTCGGCGGACGCGTCGCTGGAGCTGGCGAACGCGGCCACGGGCGAGGACCGGCAGACGCTGCTGGAGGGCTTCCAGGTGTTCGCGGCCCTGCCGGAAGAGGCGCGGCTGCGCCGCCTGGCGTACCTGGCGGAGTCCGTGACCAACCTGGAGCTGCTCAGCCGGCTGCCGGAGGGCATGGAGCCGCAGTGGCTGTCCGGCCCGGAAGTGCGCGAGTGCCACGAGCGCGAGATGACCTACGTGCAGTCGCTCAAGGCGCAGGACATCCCGGCCAAGGTGCCGGCGCTGGGCAAGGCGGAGCTGGGCGTGCCCGAGGGCGAGGTGCCCGAGGAGAGCGACGACGACCTGTTCGTGCACGTGCGGTGCGACGTGTGCGGCAAGGAGAAGCTCATCGTCCAGTCGCCGGAGGCGTAGTGCCCCACCTCCCGCGGCGCGGGAGCTGAAGCAGGAGAAGGCCCGGTCGGAGCGCCCCGCGCGCATCCCGCCGGGCCTTTTCATGTCGTGCGCCGCCTGTGTGCAGGAAGCCGTGCCTCTCTCATCCCCGGGGGAGGCGGGGTTTCATCCCGCGCCTGGCTCCCTACCTTCAGGGCACGCGGCGTGGCACCGCGAGCGAGGGTGCGGCGGGCGGGATATGGGGCGAGCCAGGCGCGGACGGGGGCACTGCGGAGAGGGAAGTCCGTGGCCTCTGGGTGGCGTGCTGTTCGCCTGCGGCCTGCTGCTGGGCGGGCCTGCCTTCGCCCAGGAGGAGCGGTGCGAGGACGCCCCTCCCCTTCCCCCTGACGCTCCCGCGCGGGCCGAGCCGCCCTCGCCGCCAGCGGATGCCCCGCTGAAAGAGGAGACCGTCCGCGAGGACGCGTCCCGGAAGAAGTTCCACCCGTGGCTCGCGGTGGGGGAGATCACCGCCATCAACCTGTTCGTCTGGACGTGGGACCGGGTCCTCGCGAACAAGGACTGGGCGCGGGTGAGCCCGTCCACGTGGAAGGAGAACTTCCGCACGGGCTTCGTCTGGGACGCGGACGGCTTCCTCACCAACCAGTTCGCGCACCCGTACCACGGCAGCCTCTACTACACGGCAGCGCGCGACAACGGCGTGCCCTACCTGGCCGCCCTGCCCTTCACGCTGTTTGGCAGCGCGCAGTGGGAGCTGTTCGCGGAGAACGAGTCGCCGTCCGCCAATGATCTCATCAACACGTCCGTGGGCGGCATGGCCATTGGCGAGGGGCTCTACCGGCTGTCCTCGCTGGTGCTCGACACGGAGTCCCGGGGCGGCGAGCGCTTCGTGCGCGAGCTCGTCGCCGCCGGCATGAGCCCCGTGCGCGGCTTCAACCGGGTGGTGCGCGGCGACGTGACGCGCCAGGAACCCACGCCCTCGGAGTGGCGGCCGCGCGAGCTGTCCATCTGGGGGGCCGTGGGCTACCTCAAGCTGGGCGACGGCCGGCCGCTGATCTGGGGCGAGAACCAGTTCTTCCTCCAGCTCGACATGCGCTACGGCAACATGTACCGGGGCGACTTCCACCGCCCCTTCGACGCCTTCGACGCGCGGGTCCAGTTCACCACGGCGGAGAGCAGCCTCATCAGCCACTCGAGGCTCCAGGGGATGATCGCCAAATCGTCATTCTGGAAGACGGAGAAGGACGAGCTGCGCCTGGGCTTCCTCCAGCAGATCAGCCACGTGGACACGAACGCGTACGAACTGGGCGGACAGTCCCTGCAGCTGGGCCTGCTGCACGAGCGCCATTTCAACGCGCGCTCGAAGCTGAGGACCGCGCTGCTCGTGGACGGCAGCATCCTCACCGGCATCTCCTCCGAGCACAGCGGCAAGGCGAGCCGCAATTACGACTACGGCCCCGGCCTGGGCTTGAACCTCCAGCTCACGTACATGCGCGGCGCCTGGGAGGTCGTCACGCTGGAGGCGAGCACCTCCCACATCGTGGTGCTGGACGGATCCGACGGCTCACACCAGGTGTTCACCGGCCAGCTCCAGGCGGACATCCCGGTGTTCGAGCACATGGGGCTGGGCTCGGAGCTGAACTGGTTCCACCGCCACAGCCGCTTCGACACCTACCCGGACGTGCTGAAAGACGCGTACCAGTTGCGCGTCTTCGTCTCCGTGCACTACTAGCCGTCGCCCTCGAGGATGAGACCCGGGGGCGCTTTCCAACATCTGGCTGCTTACCTTCCGGAAGCGCGGCATGGGGCCGTGCGCGGAGGTGCGGGCGGACCGGATGGGGTACGGCGGGCGGGGGGCATGGCGCGGCGGACTCCGGGGGCCGTGGCTGCCGCGAGGCGTGGCGCTGGCGTGCGCCCTGCGCGCCTGCGTCGCGTCCGCGGACGGTTCGCCACAGGACATGGTGCGCTCCGTCCCGTCCAACGTCATGGCCCTCTGCGCGGCGCGGCTTTCGCCCGGCCAGGAGACCCAGTGGGCCCCCTGTCCTCCCGCGGCCGAGCAGAGCCCCTCGCTGCCGGAGGATGCGCCGCTGAAGGAGGACAGCATCCGGGACAACCCCGGGCCCCACCCGTGGATTGCATTGGGGGAAGTGACCGCCATCAACCTGGTCGTCTGGACGTACGACCGGTACATCGCGAACAAGGACTGGGCGTACATCTCCCCGTCCGTATGGAAGGAGAACTTCCGCACGGGCTTCGTCTGGGACCAGGACGGCTTCTCCACCAACCAGTTCGCCCACCCGTATCACGGCAGCCTCTACTACACGGCCGCGCGCGACAACGGCCTGCCGTTCGCGGCCGCGGTGCCGCTCACCTTCCTGGGCAGCCTGCAGTGGGAGCTGTTCGCGGAGAACGAGCCGCCCTCCGCCAATGATCTCATCAACACGACCGTGGGCGGCGTGGCCATGGGCGAAGCCCTCTACCGGCTGTCCTCGCTGGTGCTGGACACGGAGGCCCGGGGCCGCGGGCGCTTCGTCCGCGAGCTGACCGCCGGCGTCATCAGCCCCATGCGCGGCATCAACCGCGTGGTGCGCGGCGACGTTTCGTACCATGGCCCTTCGCCGACGGAGTGGTGGCCGGATGACATCGCGGGCTGGGCCTCGCTGGGCTACCTCAAGCTGGGCGACGGCAAGTCCCTGGCCTGGGGCGAGGATCAGTTCTTCATCCAGGGCGCCCTGCGCTACGGCGACATGTACCGGGGCGACTTCCACCGCCCCTTCGACGCCTTCGACGCGCGCGTCCAGTTCACCACCCGGGAGACCAGCCTCGTCACCAACGCGCGGCTGCAGGGCCTGCTCGTGAAGTCCACGCTCTGGAGCGCCGAGCGCGACGAGCTGCGCCTGGGCCTGCTCCAGCAGCTCGGCTACACGGACACGCTCGCATATGAAGTGGGCGGCCAGTCCCTGGACGCGGGCCTGCTGCACGAGCACCGGTTCCTCAACCGCTCCCGGCTGAGGACCGCGCTGCTCGTGGACGGCAGCCTCCTCACCGGCGTCACCTCCGAGCACACCGACAGCGAGGGCAACGAGGGCCGCGACTACGACTACGGCCCCGGCCTGGGCTTCCAGCTCCAGATGGCGTACCTGCGCGAGGACTGGGAGGTCGTCACGCTGGAGGCGGGCGCCTTGCACGTGCTGGTGGTGGACGGCTCGGGCGGCGCGCACCGGGTGCACCAGGCCCAGCTGCAGGTGGACCTCCCCGTGTACAAGAACCTGGGGATGGGCTCGCAGCTGAACTTCTTCCGGCGCCACAGTCGCTTCGACTCCTTCCCGACCGTGACGAAGGACACCTGGCAGCTGCGCATCTTCCTGTCCCTGCACTGAAGGCAGGGGACGCTCAGCCCACCGCCTCCGACGACGGCGCGGAGGGCAGCGAGTACGTCACCGGCGGCGGAAGCATCACGCGCACCTCGTCGCCCGCGCGGATGAGGCCCGGGCGTTCCACCCAGCCCACCAGCCCGCGCTTCTGCCACGCGGCCTTCACGAAGCGGCCCGCGAGGCCCTTCATGTCCGGGTGGTGCGCTTCAATCACGCGGCCCGGCCCCACGCAGGGCAGGTTCTCCCCTTCCATCACCAGCGTGGCCTCTTCCGGGAAGAACAACCGCGTCCCCGGAGGCAGGTGCGTCAGCCGGGGCACGCCCACGAGCTCCAGGTTCGCGCCCAGCCACGACGCCAGCACGTGGGGCACGCCCAGCGTGCGCGCCACCTCCACCATCTCCTCGCGCGACACGATGGAGAGCTGCCGCGTGTTGCGGATGAGCGTGCCCTTGGGGAACCACGGCACCCGCACGTCCGCCTTGCGCGTGAGGCCCGCGTGCCGGTCTCCCTCGATGCCTTCGAAGGTGACCCTCAGCTCCGGGACCTCCCGGGTGACGAAGCGCTTGGGTTCAGCGTCCGTGCACAGCAGCACGTTGGCCAGGTGTCCGGTCAGCGAGGGAGCAGGAGTGGGCATATCGGGCGCCCGTTCCAACACGCGGCCGCGACAAAATCAAAACAGGGTCATCTGCTGCGGCTTGCCCAGCGGGCGGGCGTCCGTGCCCGCGTCGCGCAGCGCCTGCGCCAGCTCCTCCGCGAAGCCGTGGCAGGTGATGACGTCCCGCGCGCCGGTGTCCTTCACGTAGCGAATGAGGGACGGGAAGTCCGCGTGGTCCGACAGCGGGAAGGCCACGTCCGCGCCGTAGCGCCGCGCGCCGCCGGGGTCCATGGCCCAGCCGGTGAGCACCGCCGTCGCCCGGGGCCAGTGCGGCGCCAGGGCCCCGCCCCGCGCCAGGTGCGGCGGGAAGAAGAGCACCTCGCCCGGCTCCACGCGGCCGTCGTAGCGGCGCAGGTTCTCGATGGGGACGCCCAGCTCCGCGTACAGCTCCGCGACTTCGAAGATGGACGGATGCGCCACCAGGTGGAAGCCGCGCAGGGCCAGCTGCTTCATCGCCTCCTGGCTCTTGCCCAGCGGATAGCCCAACAGCACCGGCGTCACGCCCCGGCTCAGCTGCGCGCGCAGCCACGTCTCCACCTGCCCCAGCACCTCCGGGCGCGGCGGGAAGCGGTAGCGCGGATGACCGAAGGTGGACTCGATGACCAGCGTGTCGCAGGTCGCGACCTCCGTGGCCTCCGCGGTGAGCGACGGCGCGGTGTTGAGGTCCCCCGTGTAGACGATGCGCTTGCCATCCGCGCGGGTGACGCGCAGCTGCGCGCTGCCCAGGATGTGGCCCGCGGGCAGCAGCTCCAACAGCAGCGGGCCCAATTCGAACGGACGGCGGAACGGCACGGACAGCGGGGCCGCCACGGGCCCCAGCCGGTGGGCCATGAAGCGCAGCGTGGCCGCCGTGGCGATGGTGCTCTCGTGACGGGCGATGTGGTCCGAGTGCCCGTGGCTGACGAAGGACAGCGGCGACTTGCGCTTCGCGTCCAGCGACAGGGGCGTGCCCGTCAGGTGCAGGCCGTTGCGTCTCAGCTCCACGCTCATGGGATGGGCGCTGTCATAACGCGGCCCGGCCGCTCGTGCTCCTGCCGGGGCCGCGTCGGATGCTCAGGCGGCGGGCGTGCGGCCCCGTGCCCGCCATCCGTCCCACACCGCCGTGCCCAGCTCCGACGCGAAGACGCCCACGACGATGAGCGCGCCGCCCAGCCACTCCTTCGGGCCCAGCACCTCGCGGCCCACCGCCACGGAGTAGGCCGAGGCGAACACCGGCTCCAGCGCGAAGATGAGCGCCGCGCGCACCGCGCTGGTGCGCGCCTGGCCCCAGGTCTGCACCAGGATGGCCACCGCGCTCGCGAGCACGCCACACGCGAGCACCGCCCCCACGAGCGGCGGGGTCCACTCCAGCTTGCGCTCCACGAAGGGCAGGCACAGCGCGGACATCACCGCCACGCCGACCAACTGCACGGCCACCAGGCCCACCGCGTTGTCCTTCGTCGCGAAGCGCTCGGTGAGCAGGATGTGGCCCGCGTACGCCACCGCGCACCCGACGGACAGCCAGTCCCCCAGGCGGAAGCCCCCCAGGTCTCCCGGCAGGGCCTCCTCGGTGGGCCGCGTCAGCCAGTACAGCCCCACCGCCGCCAGCACCACGCCCACGGCGGTGCCCCACCGGGGCATGCGCTTGAGCAGCACCATGGACATCAGCGGAACGAAGAGGACGTTGAGGCCGGTGAGGAACGCCGCGCGCGACGGCGTGGTGTCCGTCAGCCCCACCGTCTGGAGCACGAAGCACACGAACAGCACCACGCCCAGGAGCAGTCCCTTGGAAACGATGCCGGGCGCGAACATCCGCCCGCGCGCGATGAGCGCCATCACGGCCGCGCCCACCACGAAGCGCAGGGTGAGGAAGGTGAAGGGGTCCGCGAACGCGAGCGCGTCCTTCACGACCACGAACGTCAGGCCCCAGAAGACGGTGAGGAGCACCAGCGCTCCGTCCGCCTTCCACTGCGCACCCTCACGCCCTTCAGACACCGGATCCACCCTTCCCCGCCCACGGCATGAAGCAGGACTCCCAGCCGTTTGGCCCAGCCACCGGAGAAGCGCAACCCCCGTGGGGCGTCAGACGGGAAGCGGGCGCACCAGCACGACCAGTCGCTTGCTCCCCCCAGCCGCGTCCCACTGCTGGTTCGTGGCGACGGTCAGCGCGTCCGGCGCGGGGCGGAACCCCAGGCCAGAGAAGGTCCGCAGGGAGGCGGTGTTGTCCTCGTCGATGTCCGCGTGGAGCCGGTCCGCGCCCTGCCGGTGGATCTCCTCCACCAGGCACCGCACCAGCGCGGTGGCCACGCCCATGCGCCGCACCTTGGGAGACACCACCAGCGAGCGCACCCAGAAGCCATCCAGTGACAGTCCCTCCTGGTGGTAGTCGTCCGCCCACGCGAAGCCGAGCAGGTGCCCCTGCGCGTCGAAGGCGCCCGCCGCCGCGCCCACGCGCCTGTCTTGCGGCAGGCCCCAGCGGTCGCGCAGCTGCCGGCGCAGGAAGGTGCCGGACACCACCAGCCGCTCCGTGGCGAAGGCGAGCAGCGGGTCCAGGTCGTCCGGGCGCACCAGCCGGATCTCGAGCGGGCCCACGAACTGGCGGCGCAGCGGCTTCGTCCACCCGGAGAACAGGTCGCGCAGGTGGCGGAACACCGCCCGGGACGCGGGCTGCGTCCACACGCCAGACAGGGTGCGCTGCAAGAGGAACAGCGCCGGCCGGGTGGGCCGGGGCAGCCGCATCACCCACCGCCCGCGCTTGAGCGCGACGATGCGCCCCACCAGCTCCCCGCCCGCCACATCGGTGCCGCCCAACAGCGACTCCGTCACCCAGGGTTGGGTGGAGAGCACCACCTGCGCGGCCAGCCGGGGCCCGTGCCGCACCAGCGCCACGTCCCCGCGCGCCAGCCGCTCCGGTCCGCAGCGCAACAGCCGCACCGCGTCCCCGCTGCGGAGCAGCGGGTAGAGACACCGCCCCATGCCGCGCACCCACAGCCGGTGGCCGAAGGGCAGCGCCGCAAGCAGGTCCGCGAGCTCGGCCGTCGAGACGCCACCAGAGGGCATGACACCCACTCTGTCATGAAGGCGCCCCCGAAACCCGTCCCCGGTGCAGGCCCCACCCCCGCTTCGTCCGGAACCGGCTATGACACGGCCCCAGGTCCAGGCCAGGAGGGCCCATGCCGCCGACGATGCCCGAGGGTGACTACGCACCCGTGCCCCGCCAGGGGTGGTGGAGCCGCAACTGGAAGTGGGCGGTGCCCGTGGGCTGTCTGGGGATGCTGGGCTCGTGCTTCTGCGTCGCGGCCATCGCCGTGGGCTGGGGCTACTCGTCGTTCAAGGACATGGGCGCGTACACGGACGCCATCGCGGAGGCCCAGGAGGATCCGCACGTGCAGCAGGCCCTGGGCGGCACCTTCAAGCCGGGCTTCCCCAGCAACACCCAGGTGAGCACCCGCAACGGCCGCACCCACGCGGAGTTCACCGTCCCGCTGGACGGCCCCAAGGCGGACGGCAACCTCCACGCCGTGGCCGACAAGAACGGCGAGGCGTGGATCTTCCGCACCCTCTACGTGCAGGTGGAGGACGGGCAGCGCATCGACCTGCTCGACACGGGCGAGCCCTCCGCCGAGCCGCCGGAGCCGGAGGTGCCCCACGAGCTGGAGCCGGAAGACGCCGAGCCGTCGGAGCCGCCCGCGCAGAAGAAGCCCGACACCGACATCGAGCTGTAGGGCTCCGTCGGAAATGACGAAGGGCGCGCCCCGGGATGTCCCGGTGACGCGCCCCACGGTGTCACGCCCCGCCGTCAGGACGGCGGAAGCGGACTACTTCAGCTTCTGGATGCCTTCGCGCAGCGCGGGCAGGACCTTGAAGAGGTCGTCCACGAGGCCGTAGTCGGCCACCTGGAAGATGGGCGCCTCCGGGTCCTTGTTGATGGCGACGATGGTCTTCGAGGACTTCATGCCGGCCAGGTGCTGGATGGCGCCGCTGATGCCCGCGGCGATGTACAGCTTCGGCGCGACGACCTTGCCCGTCTGACCGACCTGCAGGTCGTTGGGAACCCAACCCGCGTCGCACACCGCGCGGGACGCGCCCACCGCGGCGCCCAGCAGGTCCGCCAGCGCTTCGACTTCCTTGAAGTCGCCCTTGGTGCCGCGGCCACCGGACACCACCACGCTGGCCTCGGTCAGCTCCGGACGGGCGCTCTTCACCTCGTTGAAGGACACGAACTTCGTCTTGGAGGCCTCCAGCTTCGGCTGGAAGGACTTCACCTCGGCGGACGCGCCCGCGCCAGCGACCGCCGAGAACTCCGTGGCGCGGATGCTGATGACCTGCACCGGCGTGTTGAGCTTCACCTCGGCGAACACGTTGCCGGCCCACATGGGACGGGTGAACGTGATGTCCGCGCCACCGCCGTTGATGGCGGTGATGTCGGTGGCCATGGCGGCCTTCAGCCGGGCGGCGACGCGCGGCAGCAGGTCCTTGCCCTGCGCCGTGGAGGCCGCGCCCACGAAGGTGGCCTTCAGCTCCTGTGCCAGCCCGGCGATGACGGGGGCGTAGACCTCCGCGAGGTAGTGCTCGAACTCAGGAGCGGCGGCGGTGTGGATGGCCTTGGCGCCGGAGCCCTTGAGCTCCTCCGCCAGCTTGGACGGGTCCTTGGACAACAGGACGAGGTGCAGCTCGGCGCCGGCCTTGTCGGCCAGCTGCTTGCCCGCGGCGATGGCGTTCAGGGAGGCCTTGCGCAGGTTCCCGTCCGGCTGCTGCTCGGCGACGATGAGGACGATGGACATGGTGTCTGTCTCCGGAATCGTTGGAAGGGTTGGGAGCGCGGTCAGACGACCTTCGCCTCGTTGTGCAGCTTCTCCACCAGGGTGGCCACGTCCGGAACCTTGATGCCCGCCTTGCGCGCCGGAGGCGACGCCAGCTTGAGCACCTGGATCTTCGGGGCCACGTCCACGCCCAGCTTCTCCGGCGTCAGCTCCTCGATGGGCTTGCTCTTCGCCTTCATGATGCCCGGGAGGCTGGCGTAGCGCGGCTGGTTCAGGCGCAGGTCCGTGGTGACGACGGCGGGCAGCTGGACCTCCACGGTCGCGAGCCCGTTGTCCACTTCACGCACCACCTGGACGCTCTTCTTGTCCGCGGTCAGCTTCACCGCCGGCGCCTTGGCCTTCTCCTCCGCGCTCTCCAGCGACTCCACCTTGGAGGCGAACGTGGCCTGGCCCCAGCCCAGGAACTCGGCCAGGTACTGGCCCACCTGGTTCTGGTCGTCGTCGATGGACTGCTTGCCCAGGAGGACGACGTCCGGCTTCTGCAGCTCCACGACCTTCTGGAGCAGACCGGCGATGCCCAGCTGATCCAGCGGGCCCGTGTGGTTCACCCACACGGCCTTGTGCGCGCCCATGGCCAGCGCGTGGCGCAGCTGCTCCTGCACTTCCTTGGGCCCGATGGAGACGACCACCACCTCGCCGCCATGGGCCGCGGCCAGGCGCAGGCCCTCTTCCACGCCGATTTCATCGAAGGGGTTGATCTTGTACTTCAACCCCTCCTTCACGATGTCCGAGCCGTCCGGCTTCACCTTGATCTTCGACTCGGGATCTTCCACGCGCTTGGCGGTGACGAGAATCTTCACGGCGGGCTCTCCTCAGTGGGGAGTGTTTGGAAATCGGGGCGGCTTGACGCGTCGCGCATCAGGGCCGGAGTAATAGACATCCGCACACGGCGGCGGCAACGGGAAAGCCCCGCCGGGCACAGTTTTGCTTTTCTACCTGAACAGTTCCTTCGCGATGACCAGGCGCTGCACCTGGCTCGTGCCCTCGTAGACCTGGATGAGCTTGGCGTCGCGCATCAGCTTCTCCACGGGGTATTCCTTCATGTAGCCGTAGCCGCCGAACACCTGCACGGCGTCCGTGGCGACCTTCATGGCCATGTCCGCGGCGAAGCACTTCGCATAGCTGGACTGGAGGGTGTTGCGCTGTCCTTCATCCAGCACCTGCGCGCTCTCGTAGGTGAGCAGGCGCGCGGCGTGGGTGTTCATGGCCATCTCCGCCAGCATGAACTGGACGGCCTGGTGCTCGCGGATGGCCTTGCCCATCGTGTGGCGCTGCGCGGAGTACTCCAGCGAGTGCTCCAGCGCCGCGCGGGCGATGCCAATGGAGATGCTCGCGGTGAGCGGGCGGCTGTTGTCCAGCGTGGCCATGGCGATCTTGAAGCCCTCGCCCTCCTCGCCGATGCGGTTGGCCACCGGGACACGCACCTCGTCGAACGTGACGGTGGTGGTGTTGCTGGCGCGCTGACCCATCTTGTTCTCGTGCTTGCCGGTGGTCAGGCCCTGCGGACGGCCCTCCACGACGAAGCAGGTGATGCCCTTGTGCTTCTTGCCCTTGTCCAGCGTGGCGAACACGGTGAACTGATCCGCGTAGCCGGCGTTGGTGATGAAGCACTTGCTGCCGTTGAGGACGTACTCGTCACCCTCGCGGCGCGCGGTGGTGCCCATGGCCGCCACGTCCGAACCCGCGGCGGGCTCCGTGAGACAGAAGCAGCTGAGCTTGAGCTTCTCCCCAAAGGGGGCCAGCAGGCGCTTCTTCTGGTCGTCCGTGCCGTGGAGGATGATGGGCAGGTTGGCCAGGTCGTTGGCGATGAGGGACGTGGCCACGCCCGCGCAGCCCCACGCCAGCTCCTCGCACACGATGACCTGCTCCAGGTGCGTCAGGCCCACGCCGTTGTACTCGGACGGGATGGCCATGTTGAGCAGACCCAGCTCGAAGGCCGCGGAGATGAGGTCCTTGGGGAAGTCGGAGGTCTCGTCGTAGTGGGGGGCCTTGGGGCGCACCACGTCACGGGCG
Organism: Corallococcus sp. AB030; assembly: GCF_003668965.1. Classification (NCBI taxonomy): domain Bacteria; kingdom Pseudomonadati; phylum Myxococcota; class Myxococcia; order Myxococcales; family Myxococcaceae; genus Corallococcus; species Corallococcus sp. AB030. The sequence goes on along the minus strand of NZ_RAWQ01000034.1, from coordinate 14,453 downwards.
TACTTGCGCGCGGCGTCCTGCAAGGCGCGCTGGGACTCGCTGAGCTGGAAATCCATGGGGCGTGCTCCGGGAGGGTTGATTCAAATATCAATCCGCTCCTCCTGCCATACCGCTCCCGCCGTCCAGGCGCCAGCCCCCGCGAGGGCCCCCCCGTCGTTCCAGGGACACCGGAACGGCAGGGGGACGGCCGGGTGGCTACTTCCCGGCGGGCTTGCCCTGCTTGGGGACCTTTTCCCAATCCGCGAGGAACTTCTGGATGCCCGCGTCGGTGAGGGGGTGGTTCGCCAGCTGGGTGATGACGTTGTAGGGCAGCGTGGCCACGTCCGCGCCCAGGCGCGCGGCCTGGAGGACGTGGACGGGGTTGCGCACGCTGGCCACCAGCACCTGCGTGGTGAAGTCGTAGTTCTGGTAGATCTCCAGGATGTGGGCGATGAGCTCCATGCCGTCCTGGGAGATGTCGTCCAGCCGGCCCACGAAGGGCGACACGTACGTGGCGCCGGCCTTGGCGCACAGCAGGGCCTGGTTGGCGGAGAAGCAGAGGGTGACGTTGGTGCGGATGCCGTCGGCGGTGAGCGCCTTGACGGCCTTCATGCCCTCCACGCCCATGGGAATCTTCACCACGACGTTGTCGTGGATCTTCGCCAGGCCCTGGCCTTCCTTGATGAGCTCCGGGGCCGTCAGCGACACGCACTCGGCGCTGATGGGACCGTCGACGATGGAGCAGATCTCCCGGATGGTCTCTTCCAGGTTGCGGCCGACCTTGGCCAGCAGTGACGGGTTGGTGGTGACGCCGTCCACGCAGCCCATTTCGTGGGCCTTGCGGATTTCGCCGACGTCCGCGCTGTCGATGAAGAACTTCATGCCGTCCCCTCGGTTTCCGGTGGTGAAGAAGGTTTCCCCGGCCACGGGCGGCCGGGCGGGCAGGCCGTAGCCCAGGCCCCCCCATGCGTCAAGGATGGCCGCCCACGGCGTGGCGGAGTAGAGGTAGCGCCCATCCATGGCCCGCGCTCCCCGCTCCACCGCCAAGAAGCCGAAACTGCGTGCCCTCCCCGGCCGCGCGCCGTCCCCCGCCCCCGTCAATCCTCGGGCCCGGGATGCGGATGACGAGGCCGCGCTCACGTACGCGCGCGGCGTGCTGGAGGCGGAGGCCCGCGCGATTCTGGGCGTCACGGACCGGCTGGGGGACGCGTTCCTGCGCGCGCTGAAGCTGGTGCGCGACTGCCCGGGGCAGGTGGTGGTGACGGGCATGGGGAAGGCGGGCCACATCGGCCAGAAGCTGTCCTCCACGTTGGCGTCCACCGGCATCCGCTCCGTGTTCCTCCACCCCGCGGAGGCCGTGCACGGCGACCTGGGCCGCGTGGGCGCGGGCGACGTCATCCTCGCGCTGTCCAACAGCGGCAGCACGGAGGAATTGCTGCGCCTCTTGCCCCTCTTCAAGCGCATGGGCACGCCGGTGGTGGCGCTCACCGGGGACGCGGACAGCCCGCTCGCGAAGGGCGCGGAGGTGGTGCTGGACATCGGCCGGATTGAAGAGGCCTGCCCCATGGGCCTGGTCCCCACCGCGTCCACCGCCGCGCTGCACGCAGTGGGCGACGCGCTGGCGATGACGCTCCTGCGTTCACGTCCCTTCGGGCGGGACGACTACGCGCTGCTGCACCCGGGCGGGAAGCTGGGGCGCTCCGTGCTGCGCGTCTTCGAGCTGATGCGCACGGGCCCCGCGAACCCGCTGGTGCTGGACACCGCGCGGCTGTCCCAGGCGGTGGTGGTGATGACCAACACGCCGGGCAGGCCGGGCGCCGCGTGCGTGGTGGACCGCGACGGGAAGCTGGAGGGCATCTTCACGGACGGCGACCTGCGCCGGCTGGTGGAGCGGGGCCACACGGACTTCGAGGTGCCGGTGCGGCAGGTGATGGGCAAGCGCCCGCGCTGCATCACCCCGGACACGCTGGTGCTCACCGCCGCCACGCAGATGCGCGAGCTGAGGGTGGACCAGCTGCCCGTGGTGGACGTCGAGGGCCGCGCGGTGGGCCTGCTCGACGTCCAGGACCTGCTGGCGGCGAAGTTCGTGTAGCTACTGCGACAGCTTCGCCTGCAGCGCGGCCTTGTTGGGGTAGTTGGGTACGTCCTGGGCCAGCTTCTCCCAGAGGGCCTTGGCGCCCTTCGCGTCGCCCTTGGCGAGCAGCGTGTCGCCCAGCTTCTCCACCGCGCCCGCGTCGGACTCCAGCGCCACGCTCCACACGCGCGCGCCCATGGGACGGCCCAGGCCCACCAGCGCCCAGGCCATGCCCGCCTTGGCGCGGCCGTTCTCCGGCTGGAAGGGCACCACGCGGGTGTAGTTGGCCAGGGCCTCCTGGTAGCGGCCGCGCGCCAGGTGCTCCTCGCCTTCATCCACCAGCTTGGTGAGGCCCGCCTCCAGCTCCGGCGTGCGCTCGGTGTTCTTCACCGCGTCCACCATCTCCGGCGACAGCGGGCGCGGCGCGTCCGACGGCATCGCGGCGGCCTGCGCGGTGGACTGGGACAGGCGCACCTTGCGGTCCGCGGCGCGCGACGCGAGCCACTTCTTCCTGCCGCCCGCCTTCACCGTCTCCTCGATGCGCACGCTCAGCTCGCGGGCCATGGCCGCGCGCTGGGATTCCGGGTGCGACGTCACCAGCGCGTCGAAGCCCTCGCGCGCGGACTTGAGCGCCTGGAGGTCCTCGCCCTTCGTCTCGAAGAGCAGCGACGAGTGGGCATAGAGCGCTTCTTCGTGGCGGGGCGCCACCTCCAGCACCCGCGCGTACGCCTTCAGCGCGTTGGCGCTGTCACCGCTCAGGTACAGCGCGTTGCCGCGCAGCACGTCCACGTCCAGCGCGGGCACCAGCGCGGCCAGGGCGCACGCGGCGGCGCCGGCGGCGTCCCCGGACTTCGCGCGGGCCTGCGCCACGGCCGCCATGGAGTCCAGCGCCTGGCCCGGCGTGAAGCCGCAGTGGGCGGCCTCCGGGGTGGGGATGGCCGCGTTGCCCAGCTTCTTGCGGGACGCGAGGAACAGCGCGCGCGCGCCGTCCGCCTTGGCCTGCGCCTGGCCCAGGTAGGACAGCGCCTCCGCGTTGCGGCCGTTCATGTAGTAGAGCTTGCCCAGCGACGAGGCGATCTCGAAGGTCTTCTCCCGCTCGCGCAGGCCTTCGGACGAGTCGAGTTGCTTCATCAGCTCCTCGGCGGAGGGCGGCAGCTTGTTCGTGTCCACCGTGGGGTGGCCCGACGGCAGCGGCGTGCCCGGAGCCACGGGGGAGCCCGCGGGCATCGTGGGGTGGCCGGCGGGCAATGCGCCGTTGGGGGCGGCGCCCATGCCGGTAGGCGACGCCTGGGTGCCGGGCGGAATCGTGGGGTGGCCGGGAGGCAGGGAGGTGGGCTCGGCCGCGAGCAGCGCGGTCGTGGCCAGGACGAGGGACAGGCTCATAGTTCGTGGACGGGGAAACGGGCGCCCATGTCGGGCCAGAAGAGGGCCTCGCGCTTGCGGACGTCCTGGGGGGCGAGCTTCGCGAGCAGTTCCTGCACCGTCACGCCCAGCACCGGGTGGCGGGCGTCGGGGGCCAGCTCCGCCAGGGGCTCCAGCGCGAAGCGGCGCTTGTGCAGTTCAAGGTGGGGCACCTGGAGGTTCGCGTCCGCGACGACGGAGTGGTCCTCCTCGTCCCACAGGAGGATGTCCAGGTCGATGGTGCGCGGGCCCCAGCGCTGCGTCCGGCGGCGGCCCAGGTCCTGCTCAATCCGCTGGAGGATGCACAGCAGGCGCTGCGGCGTCAGGTCGCACTCCAGCGCCACCACGGCGTTGAGGAAGCGCGGCTGCGCGGGCCCCACCGGGGCCGAGTCATAGAGGGAGGAACAGCCCAGCACCGACACCGCGTCGATGCACGACATCGCGGCAAGGGCGGCCACGAGGTGGGACTCGCGGTCGCCCTCGTTGGAACCCAGTCCTACATAGACGGTCGCACTCAAGGCTCCATCTCAACCGGGTTCACCAGGGTTCCGATTCCCTCCAGCTCCACCTCCACCGTGTCCCCCGCCTTGAGCGCGCCCACGCCAGATGGAGTGCCTGTGCTCACCAGGTCGCCGGGCAGCAGCGTCATGATGTGGGAGATGAAGGAGACCAGGCGGGCGGGGCTGAACACCATGTCGGACGTGCGGCCATCCTGGCGCACCTGTCCGTTCACCCGGCACACCACCCGCAGGTCCGCGGGGGACAGGCCCGTCACGGCCCAGGGGCCCGCGCAGGCGAAGGTGTCGTAGCCCTTGGCGCGGGTGTGCTGGATTTCCTTGCGCTGGATGTCGCGCGCGGTGACGTCGTTGAAGCAGGTGAGGCCCCAGATGGCGCGCGCGGCGGTGGCCTCGTCGGCGTTCTTCAGGCGCTCACTGATGACGAGCGCCAGCTCCGCTTCGTAGTGCACTTCCTGGCTCGCCTTGGGGAGGCGGATGGGCGCACCCGGGCCGTTGAGCGCGGTGGAGGGCTTGGTGAAGATGAGCGGCTCCGTGGGGATGGGCTTGCCCATCTCCTCCGCGTGCTTGCGGTAGTTCTGGCCGATGCAGACGACCTTCGACGCGTCCGACGGCGTGAGCAGCGTGAGGCCCTTGAGCGAACGGCGCAGGCCGGTCTCCTTGCCGCCGGCCCACGGCGCGGCGGTGAGCACCACCACCTCGTTGCCGTCGACGCGGCCGTAGCTGGCACGGCCCTCGACCTGGAAGCGGCAGTAACGGGCGGTCATGTCTTCCCCTGGAGGCCGAGCACGTCGGCCATGTCATAGAGTCCCGGAGCGCGGCCCGCCACCCAGCGCGCGGCCCTCAGCGCCCCTGTCGCGAACTGATCACGGTTCGTCGCGCGGTGGGTGAGCTCGATGCGCTCGCCCTCGCCGAAAAAGTAGACCGTGTGCTCGCCCACGACGTCCCCGCCGCGCAGCGCCTGCACGCCAATCTCACCCGGCGGGCGGGCGCCCGTCTGCCCCTCGCGCGCGAAGGTGAGGTCGTCCTTCGTGCGGCCCAGCGCGTCCATCAGCACCTCCGCCAGCTTGAGCGCGGTGCCGCTGGGCGCGTCCTTCTTCATGCGGTGGTGCGCCTCCAGCACCTCCACGTCGAACGACGGGCCCAGCACGCGCGCCAGCTCCGCCGCCATGCGGATGACCAGGTTCACGCCCACGGACATGTTGGGTGCCGCGACAATGGGGATCCGCTTCGCGTGCGCCTCCAGCTGCGCGCGCCCTTCCGGCGTGAAGCCCGTGGTGCCCACCACCAGCGCCACGCCGCGCTCGGCGCAGATGCGCGCGTGCCGCAGCGTGGCCTCCGGGCCGGTGAAGTCCACGACGACGTCCGCCTTCGCGCCGTCCAGCGCGCGGCCCAGGTCGTCGTGCGCAATCACGTCCAGCGGCGCGCCCAGCCGGGCCACGAGCCCCGCGTCCTGACCGGAGAGGGGGCTGCCCGGGCGCACCGTGGCGCCCACCACCGGAAGGTCGCTGGCGGCCTTCGCCAGGCGCACCAGCGTGCTGCCCATGCGGCCGGAGATGCCGGTGATGACGGTGCGGGTCATGGCGCGCTTTCCCTTCAGGCCTTCAGCAGGCCCAGCCCGGACAGCTCGGCCTTCAACTTCGCGGCGTTCGCCTCGCCCATGGGCACGAGCGGCAGCCGGACTTCCGGGCCGAACATGCCCATCAGGTGCAGCGCCCACTTCACCGGGATGGGGTTGGACTCCACGAAGAGCAGCCGGTGCAGTGCGTTCATCCGCACCTGGAGGCCGCGCGCCTTCGCGATGTCGTTGCTCCGCGCCGCCGCCACCAGGTCCGCCATCATGCGGGGCGCGACGTTGGAGGACACGGAGATGACGCCCTTGCCGCCGCACGCGATGAAGGGCAGCACCGTGAAGTCGTCGCCGGACAGGAACGTCATCCGGTCGCCGCACTTCTCCACCAGGTCCACCGCGCGGATGAGGTTGCCCGTGGCCTCCTTCAGCGCCACGACCTCCGGGATGTCACACAGCTGGAGCACCGTCTCCGGCAGCAGGTCCACGCCCGTGCGGCCCGGCACGTTGTAGGCGATGAGCGGGAAGCCCGGGTGCGCCTTCGCGATGGCGCGGTAGTGCTCCACCAGGCCCGCCTGCGTGGGCTTGTTGTAGTAGGGCGTGACGATGAGCGCGCCGTTGGCGCCCACCTCGCGCGCGCGGCGCACGGAATCCATCGTCTCGCGCGTGCTGTTGCTGCCCGCGCCCGCCACCACCGGCACGCGGCCCTTCACCTCGTCCACGACGACGGCGATGGCGCGCGCGCGCTCGTCCGCATCCATGGTGACCGCTTCGCCGGTGGTGCCCATGGGCAGCAGCACGTTCGTGCCGCCGTCCAGCTGGAAGCGCACCAGGGCCCGGAAGGCCCCCTCGTCCAGCGCGCCGTCGAGGAACGGAGTCGCCAGCGCCGTCATGGAGCCTTCGAAGGTCTTCATTCCGGCGCTTATACGTTCAGGCCCGCTCACCGCGCCAGAGGTCCTCGACGCGCTCGCGCTCCCGTACGACACGCCAGGCCGCTCCGTCCACCAGCACCTCCGCCGGCCGGGGCCGCGAGTTGTAGGTGGAAGCCATGCTCATCCCGTAAGCCCCGGCGCTCATGAAGGCGTACAGGTCGGCCTGGCGGGGCAACACCAGGGGGCGCGCCCGCGCGAGCACGTCCGTGGACTCACACACCGGCCCCACGACGTCCACCTCCACGTCCCGGCCGCGGCGCTTCACCACCGGCTGGAGGTCATGGTGCGCTTCGTAGAGGGCCGGGCGCAGCAGGTCGTTCATGCCCGCGTCGACGACGACGAAGGTCCGCGCTTCGGTGGGCTTCCGGTACAGCACGCGCGTGAGCAGCACGCCCGCGTTGCCCACGAGCGCCCGCCCCGGCTCCAGCAGCAGCGTGGCCCCGGTGGCCTCCGTCGCGTTCAGCACCGTGCGCGCGTACTCCTGGGGGCTGGGCGGCGTCTCATCCGAATAGGTGATGCCCAGCCCGCCACCCACGTCCAGGTACTCCAGCGCGTGGCCCCGGGCCTTGAGCGTGACGTAGAGGTCCGCCACCTTGGTGAGGGCGGCCTTCATGGGGGCGGTGCGCGTGAGCTGCGAGCCGATGTGGCAGTCCAGCCCCAGCGCCTTCAGCCCCTTCATCTTCTTCGCCTTCGCGTAGAGGGCGACCGCCTCCTCGAAGGGCACACCGAACTTGGACGTCTTCAGGCCGGTGGAGATGTAGCGGTGCGTGCGCGCGTCCACGTCCGGGTTCACGCGCAGGGCGAACGGCGCGCGCTTGCCCAGCTTTCGCCCCACGGCATCCAGCGCCTCCAGCTCCTCCGCGCTCTCCACGTTGAAGAGCAAGAGGCCCTGGGACAGCGCCTGGGCCATCTCGTCCGGCGTCTTGCCCACGCCCGCGAACACCGTCCTGCCCGGTTCGCCGCTGGCCTGCTTCACGCGCGCCAGCTCGCCGCCGGACACGATGTCGAAGCCGCTGCCCAGCCGGGCGAAGAGGCCCAGGATGGCCAGGTTGGAGTTGGCCTTCACCGAGTAGCAGATGAGGTGCTTCTGCCCCTGGAACGCCTCCGTCACCGCCTGGAAGCGCTCCGTGAGCGCGGCGGTGGAGTAGACGTACGTGGGGGTGCCCACCGCGTCCGCGATGGCGGGCAGCGGCACCTTCTCGGCGTGCAGCACGCCCTTCTGGTGGTGGAAGAAGCTCACTCGGGCAGCCCGGCGTCTACGGTGGACGGAGGCACCGTGGGGCCGGAGGGCTCCACGGGTCCGCGTGGCGATTGCTGCGCGGGAATCGTCTCCGCAGTGGGCGCGGGCAGCGGCGCCGGCCGGGGCGCGCGGGGGCTGCCCTTGATGCCGCACGCCACCAGCGCGAACGTCAGGCTGGCGGCGGCGAACAGCCGCGGGAGGGAGGAGCGCATGGGCTAGAACCGGATGGCCAGCATGCCGCGGATGGCGTGCGCGGTGCTGAGCTCCTGGCCCGGCAGGTTCAGGTCCTTCAGGCCGTCCAGCGGGAAGAGGATGCCGTAGTCGATGCCCGCCACGAAGCCGTCCTCGGTGATGTAGCGCGCGCCGATGTCCGCCTCCAGGCCCAGGCTCTTGCTGATGTAGGACGGCGTCGACTCCGCGTAGAACGCCTGCGAGTAGATGACGCTGCCGTAGACGTCGAAGCCCTCCGCGATGGAGTACTTGAGGCCCGGCTTCACGTAGAACGCGTCGGTGACGCCATTGAGGATGGACCGCCACAGGATGACGTCCACGCGGTAGTCGCGGTTGAAGCGGAAGTTGCGGATGGCGTTGTCGCTGCAGCCGCCGTTGTCGCAGCTGTACTGACGGCCCTCCACGTCGCCCGGCGCGGTGTTGCCATCCGAGCCCGAGCCCTGACGGCCCGGGTAGTTGCCGAAGCCCGGCGCCCTGTCACCGGAGGCGAAGCCCATCTCGATGCCCAGGTGCAGCTTGTTCTCGATGACGTGGAACTCCGTCTGGAGCACGCCGCCGAACTGCGCGATGCGCAGCGACTGGGTGGTGGGGTCGTTGGCCGTGAGGGCGCGCCCGTCGATGGAGCCCAGCTGCGCGGCGAACTCGGCCTCGATGCGGAACTTCTTCTCCTCGTACTTGAACCACAGGTCCGGGATGTAGAGCGTGCCGCCGCGCGGGACGAACGCCGGCGTGGTGACGGTGATCGGGTTGGAGGGGTTCGCCACGTCGAACGGGACGCCCGTCTCCGACAGGGTGGAGTACCGCTGCGTGCGGTAGGTGAAGTACAGGCCGTAGTTGAGGACGCCCTGGTTGTTGTCCAGCTTGGCCTTCTGCTGCTGCTCGGTGTCGCGCCGCGCGATGGCCAGCACCAGGCTGTGCGCGTCGTCGGACTGGGTGAGGTCCACCGGCTCGCCCAGGGTGTTGGCCTTCTCCGTGGACAGGCCCTCCGAGTTGAAGTCCAGCATGGGCGTCACGTACCAGCCGGCGAACGGCTCCGTGACGAACTGGATGCGGTCCACCGTGTCGCCGTAGTCGCAGTCCAGGCAGTTGCCGTCGTTGCGCAACATGCCCAGGCCCCAGTGGCTGCCCATGCGGCCGAAGCGCAGGATGCCCACCGGCGTCGTCACCTCACCGTACGCGCGCCGCACGATGACGGAGTCCTTGAACGCGTTGACGGCGGAGTTGGACGGGGACTCGTTCTCAGAGAAGAGCGTGAAGTTGTTGCGCCCATCCCCGCTGTAGGCGCTGTCCGGGTTGGAGCCCAGGAGGACGTTGTCCAGCGCGTCCACCTGCGCCTTGATGCGCACGTCCTCGGAGACGTTGAAGGACGGGTCCAGGCGGAAGCGCATGTTGGCGCCCGCCTGGGTCTGCTCGGAGGCGGAGCGCGGCGAGCGCGTCCACAGCTGGCGGCCCAGGGGCGTGCCGGAGGGCAGCGCGGGCTTGCCCAGGTCGAACTTGTAGAAGAGCACGGGGCGGACGCGCAGGTAGCCGTCCAGCGTGAACAGCTCCAGCTTGCGCTTCTCCTCCGTCCACTCCTCCTGCCAGTCGTTGTTGGCCACGGCCTGGGTGGCCGTCTGCGCGCGGATGTCCTCGCGCAGCTCCTGACGCGTGGCCTCCAGGCGCTGCTCCAACTCCTCGCGGCTGACGGAGCCCTCCGTGGTGGGGGCGGGGGAAACGGCGGCCGGAGCCGCGGGAGCCGCGGCGGGAGCCGACTCCTGGGGTGCCGAGGGCGTGGTGCCACCATCGGGCACCGGCGTCTGCGCGGTGGCCGTGGACGAGGCGACGAGCAGCGCCGCCAGCAGGACGTGAGACATGGTCAACGGTCTCCGGGGCCGCGACATGACGCGGCCGGGTGTAAAGGGCGGGCGATTCAAGCCATGCCCCCCTGGGGTGTCAACGTCTACGGGATCGGGGTTTCGGGCCGATGACGGCGGAAGCCGGCCCCTTCCCCGCCGCCGTCCCCTTCCGGGACGCGCGGACAGCAACCATGGAGAGCGGCTGACATTTCGGACAGAAATGCGTGGTGCGCCCACCCTGGGTGAAGGACTCCACCGTCGTTCCGCACTTCGAGCACGGCCCGTTCGCCCGTCCGTAGACGCGGAAGCGGTTCACGGAGCCCGCCTCCTCTAGATAGGTGATGTCCTCGCCCTCCTGCTCCTTGAAGGCGAAGTCGAACGCGGCGTGGATGGCCTTGGCCAGGTGCTTCCAGTCGTCAGGCGTGAGGGTGCCGGGCTTGCGCGCCGGGTGCAGCCCCGCGCGGAAGAGCGCCTCCGCGGCGTGGATGTTGCCCAGGCCCGCCACGCGGCCCTGGTCCATCAGCGCCACCTTCAAGTCCTGCTTGGAGTCCCCCACCGCCTCCTGGAGCTGGGGGCCAGTGAGCCCTTCCGTCAGGGGGTCTATCCCCAGGGCCTTCACCGAGGGCAGCTCCCACAACTCCTTCGCGGGCACGGGCTCCATGCGGCCGAAGAGGCGTGGATCACTGAAGTGGACCACGTGGCCGTCATCCAGGTGGAAGCGGGCGCGGCTGTGGGGGACGGGCTCGCCTTCCTTCCGGCGCACGAACTTGCCCGTCATGCCCAGGTGGGCCATCAGGCCGTGGCCGCCCTCCAGGCTGAGCAGCAGGTACTTCCCCTTGCGTTCCAGGGTGGTGACGCGTCCGGTGAGCCGGGTGAAGTGGGGCAGCTCCGCCCCCCGGAAGACGCGGGTGGGGTCCGCTTCCGCGCGCACGATGCGGTGGCCCTTGAACCAGCGCTCCAGGTTGCGCCGGGCGATCTCCACTTCCGGTAGTTCAGGCATCCAGGCGCCGGGGCATACCACCGGACTGTCTCCGGTGCATGTCCCCCGGTGGATGGCGCGCCGGGAAGGTGCTTGCCCGGAACGTGGCGGCACGGCTACGACGGGCCGCGAAGGCCTCCAACCCCCAAGAGAAGGACGACTCGCCCATGCAACGGATGGTCACCGCACTCCTGACCCTCACCCTGGCCTCGGGCCTCTCCACGGGCTGCGCCAAGCAGCGCGTGGGCGCGGAGAAGGCGATTGCCAGTGTCCTCATCTCCGACGAGCAGGAGAACCAGCTCGGCCTCCAGGTGAAGAAGGAGCTGGAGACGAAGGAGAACATCAAATACGTGGAGGACCCGCAGGTGCTGGAGTACGTCCGCGGCATCTCCGGGCCCATCCTCGCGCAGGCCAACAAGGACCGCTCCGGGGTGAAGTGGAAGGTCAACGTCATCAATGACCCGAAGACGGTCAACGCCTTCGCCACGCCGGGTGGCTTCCTCTACGTGTACACGGGCCTGCTGCTCGCGGCGGACACGGAGTCGGAGCTGGCGGGCGTGATGGCGCACGAGGCGGGCCACGTGGTGGGCCGTCACTCCGCACGCGCCATGGTGAACGCCTACGGCCTGCAGGCCATCACCCAGGTGGCGCTGGGCCAGAACCCGGGCACGGCCGCGCAGATCGCCGCGCAGCTGGCGGGCGGAGGACTGCAGCTGGCGCACGGCCGCAGCGAGGAGACGGAAGCGGACGAGTACGGCGCGAAGTACTCCTCCGCCGCGGGCTTCGACCCCAACGGCCTCATCACCTTCTTCCAGAAGCTCCAGAAGGAGCAGGGCTCCACGCCGGGCGTGCTCAAGTGGCTGTCCACGCACCCCACCAACGAGGACCGCATCGCGCACCTGCGGAAGATCATCGCGCAGCAGGGCCTCAAGGGTGACCGCAACACCGCGGGCGGGCTGACGGCCATCCAGGCGAAGCTGCCCAAGCAGTAGTCACCCCTTTTCCGGTCCCCGGCGCTCTCAGTGCACGGACGGGTTGTCACTCCCGTCCTGCTCGAGCCCCGGGGGCTCCGGATCCTTGCCCTCCGCCACGCGGCGCTTGCGCTTGAACAGCGCGAGCCGCGTCTTCCGGGCGCTGGCGGCGCTCTTGGCCGCGCCGGGCGTCTTGAGGGGCGGCTCCAGGGGCGCGGGCTGGCCGAAGTCCCTCGCGCCCTTGGCCTTCCCCTGCGCGGAGGCGTGTTCGAGGATGGCGTTGAGCTCCCCTCCGAGGATGAAGATGAGCCCGGAGATGTAGAGCCACAGCAGCAGCACCACCACGCCACCGATGGAGCCGTAGGTGACGTCGTACTTGCCGAAGTGCTCCACGTACTGGGTGAAGCCCCAGGTGCTGCCCAGCCACGCCAGCGTGCCAAGCACGGAGCCCGGGGTGATGTACTTGAAGCGCTGCTTCACATCCGGCAGCAGGTAGTAACAGAGCGACAGCATCAGCATCACCAGCGCCGCGGTGAAGGGCCAGCGCAGCCAGGACCAGACGAGGTGGAACTCGTCGATGAGCGCCAGCTTGTCCGCCGCCCACGCCCCCACGCGCCCTCCCAGGAGCAGGATGGCGAAGGACAGGGGAATCAGCAGGCCGCCCATCAGCGTCACCATCAGCGCCAGGCCCTGCGTCTTCCAATAGGGCCGGGACTCCGACACGTCGTAGGCCATGTTGAGCGCCTTGCGCAGGGCATCCACGCCGCGCGACGCGGTCCACAGCGCCACCACGAGACCCACGGTGAGCAGCTTGGGACGCGTCTCCCCGACGATGGAGGTCAGGTGCTGGCTCACCACGCCCAGCGCGTCGCCGGGCACCAGCGGGCGGATGCGCTCCATCATCGCGTCCACGGCGCCGGGCGCGAACGGCATGTACGCCACCAGCGTGACGAGGAAGAACAGGAAGGGGAACAGGGAGAAGATGAAGTAGTAGGACAGCTGCGCCGCCACGTCGGTGACGGTGTCCTCTTCAATCTCCTTCCAGAAGCGACGCGCGAACTCCCTCCACGTCAGGTACTTGAGCCGTGGCAGCCCCATGTGCTTCCCCCTCCGGGTCTGTGGGGAGCCAATGTGGGGTCGGTCCGGGCATTCGGCAGCAGGCAGGCGGCCGAGCGCTCACGGTCAGAGGCGCTGGCGACGTGCCGGGTGTTGAACGCTAGACGAGCCCAGAGGGCAGGTAGCGGCCCAGCAGCGGGCGCAGGCGGCTCTTCACGTCCGCGGGGATGCGGGTGCGGTCGGTGAAGATGGCCAGCGCGAGCGCGCTGGCGCAGCGACAGGTGGTGGGCGTGCTCGCGATGCGGGGCAGCGCGCGGCGCAGGAGCGCGGCGCCGTGGGCGGTGACGGCGTCCAGCCGCTGGGTGAACTGCGGAAGGAGCGCTTCGGGCTCCTGGCCCACGGGCTGCGAGCGCCAGGAGTCGTGGTCGGTGGGCAGCGCGATGAGGGCGTAGTGCAGCTCCGCCTCGCGGGCGAGCCGCGCCTCCGGCATGGCGGTGAGCCCCACCAGGTCCCCGCCCCACGTGCGGTACAGCTGGCTCTCCGCCTGGGTGCTCAAGGAGGGGCCCTCGATGCAGACGTAGGTGGCGGAGGAGTGCACCTCCGTGTCGCTCGTCGTATCGCTCTTGGGGGCCGCGTCGATGAGCGTCTGGCGCAGGGTGGCGCAGAAGGGCTGGGCCAGCTCCACGTGCACGGCGACGTCGTCGTAGAACGTGCAGGGGCGGCGGTAGGTCCGGTCGATGACCTGATCCGGCAGGGCCAGGTGCAGCGGCTGGATGGAGTCACGCAGGCTGCCCACGGTGCCGGTGGCGAGGACGTGGGTGACGCCGAGCGTCTTCAGGGCGAAGAGGTTGGCGCGGTAGGGGGCGCGGGTGGCGTTGTGGACGTGACCCTGGCCGTGGCGGAAGACGAAGAGGATGGGGACTCCGTCCAGCTCCGTGGTGATGAGTGGGGCGCTGTGGGGCCCGAAGGGCGTCTCCACGGAGAGGTGTTCGCCGCGCCCCTGGAGTCCCAGGGCCTGGTAGAGGGCCTGGCCCCCGATGATGCCCACCTTGACCGCCGCCATGCGTCTCCTCTCGCCCGGTCGCCGGGCGTAGGCCTGACGATATCGCGGGGGGCTCGCCCAGGAAGCTCGGAAGACTGGTAGCTTTCACATTTGCCATGCGTCTTCTTCCGCGCCTCGTCGTCCTCAGCGTCCTGTTTGGAACCCCTGCCCTGGCCGGTCCCGTCCCGCCCGGATGCGAGGAGGACGCCACCATGTGCAAGGAGGACTGCACCATCGAGTACGGCGGCAACGGCGCCGCCATCAAGAAGCTGACGCGCTGTTTCGACAGCTGCCTGGACAAGCGCACCCAGTGCACCCGCCAGTTCAACGCGGTGAACAACCGGGCGCCGGACGCACCGGAGGCCGCGCCCGAGCGCCGGACGAGCAAGACGGAAGCGGCCAAGCTGCGCGAAATCGAGGAGAAGGACCGCCGCCGCGAGGAGGACCCGTTCGGCGACGAGGAGAACAAGCAGCCGCGCGCGAGGCCGGTGCGCGACTCCTACGATGATCCGCCGGAGCCGCCCCCGGAGCGCACGGGCTACCGCGCGTCGGACGAGAAGCCCGCGAAGAACAACGGGCGTCAGCAGGCGGCCGTTCCGGCGAGGGCCCGCGAGCCGGAGCGCACGCC
>NZ_RAWQ01000349.1:0-5319 GCF_003668965.1 Corallococcus sp. AB030 | reverse complement strand
ACCGAGCGCTGCCCACCAGCCCCGCGCCGTCCCTGGGCACGCAGCCTGGCAGCGCCGCGAACCCGCTTCCCGCGCAGCCTGGCAACGTGGATCCGTCGCAGGCCGCGCAGCCTGGCAACGTGGATCCGTCGCAGGCCGCGCAGCCGGGCAACGTGGATCCGTCGCAGGCCGCGCAGCCGGGAAACGCGCCCACGCAGGCCTCGCAGCCGGGAAGCGCTCCCGCGCAGGCCTCGCAGCCCGCGGATCCTTCCGCTCCGGCCGCCGCTCAGTCCGAGACGCCGTCGGATGGCGCAGCAACCTCCGACGAGGCCACGGCTTCCGACGAGGCCTCCATGGGCGATGAGGCCCTGGCCGAGTCCGCCGCGCCGCCCCCGGGCTTCACCGGCATCTACGGCCGGCTGACGGACGAGGCCAACGGTGAAGGCCTCATCGAAGCCACCGTGAAGGTCGTGACGGGCGCCGACAAGCAGGCCCTCACGGACCTGGACGGCAACTACCGGCTCGCGCTGCCGCCGGGCAAGTACGACCTGCGCGCCTTCTACGACGTGTACCAGGGCCGCCGCATCACGGGCGTCATCGTCACGAAGGGCAAGGCCACGAAGCTGGACGTCGCGCTCAGCGCGGACGTGGGCGCGGTGCAGGAGGTCGTCGTCGAGGCCCGCTCCGACCGCCGCGCGGAAGGCGCCCTGCTCCAGGACCGCAAGAAGGCCGCCGCCGTCTCCGACGCCATCAGCGCGCAGGAGATTGCTCGCACGCCGGACTCCAGCGCCGGTGACGCCGTGAAGCGCGTGGTCAGCGCCACGGTGGTGGACGGTCGCTACGTGCTGCTGCGCGGCCTGGGTGGCCGCTACGCCACCACGCTCCTCAACGGCGCGCTGCTGCCCAGCCCGGAGCCGGACGAGCCCAGCGTGCCGCTGGACCTGTTCCCCACCAGCCTGCTGGCCAACCTCAACGTGGTGAAGAGCTACACGTCGGACCTGCCGGGCACCTTCGGCGGCGGCACGCTGCTCATCGAGACCAACACCTACCCGTCCCAGTTCGAGTTCAAGCCGCGCCTCACCCTGGGCGGTGACACCGTCACCACCTTCCGCGAGCGCAACTCGCAGGCACAGGGCGGCTTCGGCGAGACGCTGGGCTTCGCATCCTCCGACCGCGCCCTGCCGGACGCGCTCCCCCGCGACCACCGCCTGGGCGCGGGCGGCGAGTCAGCGCAGCAACTGGAGAGCCAGTGGGAGAGCTTCACCAACGTCTGGGAGAAGCGCACCACGCGCGCCGTCCCCAACATGGGCCTGGGCGCGTCCCTGGGTGACACGCTGCGCTTCGGCAACCAGCGCCTGGGCTACCTGGCCACCGTCAACTACGGCCACCGAGACGGCGTGCAGACGGGTGACTTCGCCCGCGCCGCCCGCGACGAGTCCGGCAGCCTCATCTCCCAGGACGTCGCGCGCACCACGCAGGGCTTCTCCACCGCGAACCTCAGCGGCCTGGCCAGCCTGGGCTACCAGTTCGACCGCGACAACGAGCTGACCCTCTTCAGCCTCTACACGCGCGGCACCGACACGCGCACGTACACCGCCAACGGCAACAACAACGTGCGCGGTGACACCTACGCCAGCACCCGCCTCCAGTTCATCACCCGCGCGCTGTCCTTCACGCAGCTGCGCGGCTTCCACCGCCTGGGACTGCTGGGCGACTCCGAGGTGGACTGGCAGGCCAACATCTCCCGCGTGGACCGCGACGAGCCGGACACGCGCGACACGCTCTACAGCGCCGCCCTCAACAACCCGGACGCGCAGCTGTCCTTCCCCAACCAGCCCAACAGCGGTGAGCGCTTCTTCGCGGAGCTGGGCGAGACGTCCACCGGCGGCAGCCTCAACCTCACCCTGCCCTTCACCTCCGACTTCCGTCTGAAGGTGGGCGGCCTCACCCAGGTGTCCTTCCGCGACTTCAACGCGCGCCGCTTCCGCTACCTGCTCACCGAGGAGCCGGTGGACCGCACCCAGTCCCCCGAGCAGCTCTTCTCGCCGGACAACGTGGGCACCTCCATCACCGTGCGTGAGACGACGCGCGCGGATGACGCCTACAACGCCTTCCTGGGCGTGTACGCCGGCTACGTGTCCGCGGACTACAAGCCCGTGGATCCGCTGCGCCTGGTGGGCGGCGTGCGCCTGGAGGCGTCCAACCAGCAGCTGACGCTCAAGGACCCCTTCACCGGCGTGGAGAGCGACTCCGGCGGCGCGGACCAGAACTACCTGGACGTGCTGCCGTCGCTCAACGCGACCTACGCGCTGTCGCCGGAAGTGAACCTGCGCGCGGGCTACAGCTACACGCTGGCGCGGCCCACCTTCCGCGAGCTGGCGCCCTTCATCTTCTTCGACTTCGTGCGCCGCCGGAACGTGTCCGGCAACCCCGACCTGCTGGAGACGCGCATCCACAACGTGGACCTCCGCGCCGAGTGGTTCGTGGGCGAGAACGACGTGCTGGCCGCGAGCGCCTTCTACAAGCGCTTCCAGAACCCCATCGAGCGCGTCATCCGCAACCCGGACTCGGGCGACCTGGGCTTCGAGAACGCCGCTGGCGCGGACAGCTACGGCGTGGAGCTGGAGGCGCGCACGTCGCTGGCGCGCTTCAGCCCCGCGCTGCGTCCGGTGCGCGTGGGCGCGAACCTCACGCTCATCCAGTCGCAGGTGGACCTGGGTGACTCCGCGCTGGGCGCGCAGACGAACAAGGACCGTCCGCTCCAGGGCCAGTCCCCCTACGTGGTCAACGTGAACGTGGGCTACGAGCGGCCGGAGAGCGGCACCGAAGTGGCGGTGCTCTACAACGTGTACGGCCAGCGCATCAGCGAGGTCGGCGTGCAGGGCCTGCCGGACGTGTACGAGCGGCCCTTCCACCGCGTGGACATCAGCCTCACCCAGAAGCTCGGCGCGACGCAGCTGAAGCTGACCGCCGCGAACCTCCTCAACGCATCCGTCACCCTCCGCCAGGGGGACGTGACGGTGCAGACGTACAAGCCCGGCGTGGCGTTCACCGCGTCGCTCGGCTGGGCCCTGTAGTTCCTCCCATTCCCTGAAAGGACGCACCGACATGAAGAGCCTCTTTGCCTCCGTCCTCACCCTCTCCAGCATCGCGCTGCTCTCTGGCTGCGGCGACGACGAGCCCAACAACACCCCTGACGGCGGCGGTGACCCGCAGGCCACCGAGCAGGACGTGAAGGGCAGCATCAAGGGCGACACGACGTGGAAGGCCGGCACGACGTACACCCTGAAGGACTACGTGTTCGTGGAGAGCGGCACGCTCACCATCGAGCCGGGCGTCACCGTCAAGGGCGACACGGGCAGCGCGCTGGTCATCACGCGTGAAGCGAAGATCAACGCGGTGGGCACGGCGGAGAAGCCCATCGTCTTCACCAGCTCGCAGGCGGTGGGCACGCGCGCGGCCGGTGACTGGGGCGGCGTGGTGCTGCTGGGCAAGGCGAAGATCAACGTGGCCGGCGGCGAGAACACCATCGAGGGTTTCTTCGCCACCAGCGGTGACACCCGTACCAAGTACGGCGGTCAGGACGACGCGCACGACTGCGGCAAGCTGAAGTACGCGCGCATCGAGTTCGCGGGCTACGAGCTGGCCGAGGACAACGAGCTCAACGGCCTGACGACGGGCGCGTGCGGCACGGCGACGGACATCGACTACGTGCAGGTGCACAAGGGCGCCGACGACGGCGTGGAGATGTTCGGTGGCACGGCGGGCCTGAAGCACATCGTCATCAGCCAGCCGGACGACGACGGCCTGGACTACGACCTGGGCTGGCGCGGCAAGGTGCAGTTCCTGGTGGTGCAGCAGAACGCCGTCGTGGGCAACCGCGGCATCGAGGCGTCCGGCAACAAGAACGACAACGGCGCGCAGCCGCACACGATGCCGGAGATCTGGAACGCGACGTTCATCGGCTCTGGCCGTGCGGCGGGCACGACGCCAGCGCAGGAGGGACTGGTGTTCAACACGGGCGCGGGCGGCCTGCTGCGCAACGTCATCGTGGCGAACTTCGCGGACTCGGCGGTCGACGTGGACGGCACGGCCTCCGCGGCGCTGTGGAACGCGGCCACTCCGGAGCTCTCCATCCAGAACACGTTCTTCTGGTCCAACAAGGGTGACACGGTCTCCATCCCGAACGCGCCGAACCCGAAGAAGGACGCGTCGGGCGCGGTGACGGACCCGGACGTGAGCAAGTTCGTGGAGGCGGAGAAGGTGCTGGCCTCGGGCCTGAGCAACAAGGTCCTGGATCCGCAGCTGACGGCGGCGCTGAACCTGGACGCCCCGAACTTCACCCCGGCGACGGGCTCCCCGGCGCTGAACCCGGACAACGCGGCCACGCCGGGCGCGGGCTTCGACACCAGCGCGCGCTTCGTCGGCGCGGTGGGCACCACCAACTGGCTGGCCGGCTGGACCTCGTTCCCGAAGAACTAGCCCTTCGGTGAACATGGACCGCGTGCTCCCGGAACGCCGTACGGGGGCACGCGGTCTTCTTTATCGCGGGCTACGACTGAAGCGTTGCGACAGCCTCGTCCTGCGCGCCGTCCGGGCCGTTGCCGTCGGTGAAGAGGTTGGCCACCGGGCGCAGCTTGGGGGGACGGCCGCGGCGGCGCGGGGCGTTGTCGTCGTTGCCCGGCGCAGCGCCCACCGGCTCCATCTGGGCCTGGCCCGCCTTGCGCACCGGACGCGGCAGGTGGATGGCCTCCAGCTTCGCTCCCAGCTCCGCGTCGTCCTCCGCGAACACCTTCGCGTACGCCAACGCGCGCTGCCCCTTCTGGAGCAGCGACTCCTGGCTCTCGTTCAGGGCGTGCCTCGCCGCATCCAGCGCCGCCTGCGCCCGGGCCACTGCTTCCGCCTTCTCACGCACGTGGGCCGCGGACTCGCCCAACACCGCGGTGTCCACGTCCGGGAACTTCACGTCCGCCAGGTCCGTGGCGAACAGCTCGAGCAGCGCGCGCAGCGCGGGGGAGATGGAATCGTTCTCGGGGGTTTCGAACATGGACAGGCCTCCTCACAAGGCGTCGTTGAACGCCGCCTATCTGCCCAGATGTTCAGTGCCCTTTCAAGGGGGTCTTCTAACCGGCCGGAAAGTCGGCCCCGCAGCCACCGTCAAGGCCCCAAGGGCTCTGGCGCTGATCAATCCACCCGCACCAGCCCCACCTCTCGCACACCCGCCGATGGATCCACGTCCACCGCCAGGAAGTGCCGGCCCTGTCTCTCATACACATCTCCGAGCCACGGGACCCTCATAAATTCCGTAAGCCGTCATCCGCTTGAAAAAAAAAAAGACTA
>NZ_RAWQ01000348.1:0-5337 GCF_003668965.1 Corallococcus sp. AB030 | reverse complement strand
GCACCGCCGACCCGCCCGAGTCACCCCTCCAGCCCAGTCCCTGAACAGCTCACTCCTCGCGGCGCTCGCCGAGCACGGTCGGGGCCTGTCTTCAAGCGTCCCGGCACGTCACTGGCCGGACGGTTACTCGCACCGGGCGGAAGGCGCACCGCATGCTGGGCCCGCTTCAATGCCAGCGCCGCGAGGTCCGGGTGCCGCTTCGCCTTCACGCGCAGCCGGACGTCCAGGAACAGGGTGTCGTACTCCTTGGCCTTCTTGCGACGCCGGGGCCCGTTGGGCCCGCGGTCGCTGATCTTGTTCCTGCGGCGCTCCACCGCGCTCAGCCTCAGGTGCGCGCCATCCGCCGCCGGGTCTCCAGCGTGAGCCACGGATCCAGCACATCCGACGATGTCTTCGAAAGGAGCTTCAGGTCATAGAAGCTGGAACCGGGGCCCTCCGGACGAGGGTCGGGACGAAACCGCAGGCGCACGGGCGTGTGGGGGACGAGG
Organism: Corallococcus sp. AB030; assembly: GCF_003668965.1. NCBI lineage: Bacteria > Pseudomonadati > Myxococcota > Myxococcia > Myxococcales > Myxococcaceae > Corallococcus > Corallococcus sp. AB030. The sequence goes on along the minus strand of NZ_RAWQ01000348.1, from coordinate 4,849 downwards.
TCCTCCTTGAGACGCAGGAGCACCCGGCGGACCAGCTCCGGCCGGCGGTCCAGCGCATCGCCAGGATGGCCCTCCGCGTGGAAGCGTCTGGGAAGCAGACTGCGAAACCACAGCACCGCCCCCAGACAGAACGCCAGGACTCCCGCCACGATGGACAGGGGGCCGTCGAAGGTGCCGGCCACCCACAGGAACAGGAGGAAGACGCCGATCCTCGCCAGGGAGCCCAGCCGGTGCCCCACGCGGCTCCGGAAGCGGCGGGCCTTCTGGGTCGGCGGGAGCGCCGCCAGGGCATCCAACACACCTGGCAGGGGAGCCTCGATCTCCAGGGCCTGTGACTTCGGATTGATGCCTTCAACGGATGCCACGCGGCCCCTCTTTCCAGCATGGGCGTGTTCGGGTGCGGGCATATTAGCCGATATCCCAATCGTCCCAGGAGCCCGCCCCTTCCTGGATGAGGCCGGAGCCCGATTGGACACCCGTCGAGATGGAGACGCGCGACGCATCGGCCTGCTCTCGGGAGTGCTTGTGAGCGGCGGAATTATCGGCTCGGACATCTTCCTCAACGCCGCCATCGTTGCGCAGCGCGTGCACATGTCCGCGCTCACCCTGGTCGTGGCTGCTCGGCGGCGGCGTGGTGCTCAGCGGCGCCTTCATGTACGGACCGGTATATTCGCGGCATCCACTCCTCCTCGGAATCTGCTTCACCGCAGCCTGGCGCGCCATGTTCGCATCCACCGCGCCTGCATGAAGGAGTTTAACTCAACAGTCAGTCGTCCTCTTCAAGGAGGTGGTGGAATGGCTTTGTAATTCCCATTGCGTCGAATTTGCTAGGCGCAAATCCGGTAGCTTCGGATGCCTCGACTATCGACTTGTAGTTGTCAGGCAATCCGGCGAGCACCATGAGTGCGCGCTCCGCTTTGGCGAGAATGTCGCGCCGGAAAATTTCGAATGATTCATTTCCGACGTGGGTATTGGCAATGAAGAAACGTCTGAGTTCTGATGGGCAGTCTTTAGATAGGACGTTCTGGTAGAATTCCGTGCATTTCTCCGAGCAACGTTCCAGTCTGCCCTCACCCCACTTGAAGACATCGTACCAGTGAATAGCCGTAGAGAGGGAGAGCGACGCCCAGGTAAACGTTGCCAGAAGTACTTCGTTGACTCCATCGTTGTCAACGTCGGTTACCAGTGCTTGCTGTAGATCGTTGGAAGCAAAGCAAGCCTCCGTGAATCCTGGTCCATGAAGAATGCAGCAGGAGGATTGGCTGCCCGTTCCTCCCTCCCAGATGTTGAGGATGATTTGGACTGATTTGGCTCCGTCGAGAGTTGTAAGGCGGACACTGGTAGTCCGCCCCTCAATCGAATGGACAAGGCGTAATGAGCCCGCCTTGCCGACGAATACTCGTGTGAAAAGATTCTCTTGGTGAAAGATGTCCCCCCTGGACTCGATCACAATGAGAGCGGATTTGCCGATGCCTTCTATCGGCCCCTTGAATCCAAATAGGGCACTCCCTTCCGTGTATTCGTGCGTTTCGAGCGCGGCCTCTCTTTCGTTCATGGTCAGAGAGGCATAGCCCATGAAGTCAGAGTCTGCTTCTTCGTTCTCGGGGAGTATAGGGAACGATTCTCGAAATCGTCTATACAGATCGGGTCGAAGGTCCTTGTTCTTTGGATCGGATAGTTGCGCATGAACCCAGCGCCAGTCGCGAACCTCAAGGTGGATTGAGTGTTTGCTCTTTATCTCAGTTCTCAGTGCCCGTACCTCTCTGGCGCTAATGTCCTGATTTGAGATGAATACGATTCGTCTGCAGGCGCCCCTTGCTACAGACACTCGGGCGGCTGTTTTTCTGATTTTCTCTCTGTAGGTCTTCTGGAGGGAAATTTGAATGATGGATGCGTCGCTGGCTTGGCTTGTGCTTTCGTAGAGCTCAGCGTCAGCTCCCAGATCTGTCGGGCCGGAGCACGGCACGATTCCGGGCATGTCTGCTCGTTGTAGAAGTTGGACGCTGAGGCGTTCGAAATGCTCGGGGTCGGAGAGCGATGCGAGGAAGTGATAGAGTAGATGCGATGGCATGTATGGGGTGAAAGAACAGGTGTCGCGGCACCGAGAACATGAGGGGGCCGAAAGGAGAAACCGCAATGTACTTCACCGTTGAAGTGCGCGCTTCTGTGACCCAGTCGCCCGCCCGAGGCCGCCGAAGCCCGGCGAGCATGGGTAGGATGGAAGGCCTCTAGCGGGGGAACAGGCTGAACGAGGGCTCAAATGGCCACTGACCGACGTCGGTGGCGAGCAACCCCGCGCTCATGGTCGCCACAAAGCCTTCAGGCGCCCTATCCGCGAACTGGCTTGCGCCTACGAGTCTGCAAGCTGGACCAACCGTCGCGGCGAGACATTCCACGTGGCGGGCAGGTCCGCCTCACAGAACACGCAGACGCACCAGGCCTCCTTGACGAGGTTGATTTCGCCGCACTGCGTGCAGCGCCGGAAGACGGCTTCGTGAGTGAAGCCAGCGGAGGGGTTCAGCCCCGCCTTCGCGAAGGCCCATTCAACGGCGGTCCAGCAGGTCGTGTCCGGGCAATACCCCGTCGACTGATTCGAGACGTCCGTCACGGAGGGACCCGCGAGCCCTCGATGGAAGCGGATCTCTCCAGCCGCCAGGACTTCCTCGCCCCCCGCGCAAGCAACATGCTCGGAGCGTCGAGGCGCCAGCCGCAGGCATCCCTGGAGGTCGACGACGTACGTCGCCCCTTCGACGAGGGCGTCTGGAGTCGCCTCGAGGCACGCCTCGACGTCGCGTGGAGCCATGATGGGAAATCCCATCGGGGGCATTCGCGGCGGCGAGGCGTATCGCCTCCGGGCCGATGTAGGAATAGGCGTGCAGTTGCATTCCTGTTCCTCTACGGCCGAACGGGTGTCGGCTGACTCACATCCCCGGGATGGCCGCTCGGAACTCCTTCAGGCTCATCTCCAGGTCCCCTCGCGCCGCATCTCCAGGAGGGAGGGCACTTTCGGGCCGGGCCATGAAAGACTCCACTCCCTCCAGGACGGCACGGCAAAGCTCGTCGGACTCCACCTCGCCCAACGACGCAGTGCCGCACTGGATGGCGATGCGGCCCTTCTTCGCCCACTTGAAGCGCAGGCTGAACGACGAATCCGCACCGTCGAAGACGTGGTCCGTCGCGCCGCCCGCCACCAGCGCCTTGAGTCCGTCGAGCAGCCCCGCGAAGGAGATGGCGAGCATCATGGCCTGATCCGGCGACCTGCCCTTGGAGGTGCAGGTCCCCGCGTCGCTCGTGAACGTCATGTGCCCCAGGTCGAAGCCCGTACGGTCGGGGTCATGTGCATCGAGCCATTCAAACTCCAGTCGGAACATGTCAGGGCCTCACGGAAAGGAATGCACGATTGGCGTATCGTCGCCATCATGCCCGTCCACCGATGGCTCATCCCCATGTCCGCGGTCACGCTGATGGCCACGGCATGCACTTCGTACAGCCAAGCACCCCAACTGGAACTGGCCGCTCGGCCGGCGCGTCCGGGCCTGGAGTCCATCGGCTCCGAGACGACGACGTTGCAGGTCGGTCCCAAGGGCATGGAGGTGCCCATCCAGATCACGTGGACCCGGCTCCAGGACAAGGGTTGTGTGCGGGTGGGTGCCATCCAGGTGAAGCGGACTGGTGGCCCCGAGGGTGTCCAGGTCGAGGTCCGAATCCGGTACGGCGGCGCTGGCGACTCGTGCGTCACCGACCTGAATCCGGAGCCTGGTGCTCCGGAGGTCCGGTTCGACGAAACGGTCGTTCAATTCGCCTGGAAGGCGCGCCGAGGCATCAAGAGCTTCGAGTCATCCGGCCACCCGGTCCTGCTCCATGGAAACGGCCGGGCACAGGTGGCGGACAACGTCGTGGATTGAGGAAGGGGGCCGAGGCCCCCGGTGCCTCACTTCTCCAGGTCGCCGACGATCTTCTGGAAGGGCGACGGCTGGCCGGACAGCTTCTGGAAGAAGTTCCGGGCGTCGGTGCCTTCGTCGTAGTTCTTGAAGGCCTGGTCGTTGCTGTTCTTCCCGTCGGGCTTCAGGCCCGAGTAGTCCTGGCGGGACGGCAGGCCGTGCTCGGCGCGGATGGCGTTCTCGGACGGGGCCCAGTTGTTCTTCGTGTGCGGCGTGGGGCGCAGGCCCACGGTCTCGAACTCCTCCGTGAGGCGGAGGCGGTTGTCGACGGTGTCCTTCATGTTGGCCGAGTGCGACGGGTGCTGCTTGAAGACGTCCGCGTTGCTGTGCTTGCTCGCGGCCAGGGGGCTCACCTGGACACCGTTGGACGCGCGCCAGGCGTGGACCGACTCGTGGCCCAGGCTGTTGAAGCGCTGGCCGCCGCCGTTCTCGTTGTACTTGACGTCGCTGGCCGTGCCGGCGCCGGGCTGGCCGTCGAAGCGGTACGCCGGGCGGGTGGACGACAGGGTGCCGTCGTTGCGCGGCACGTGCGAGTTGGGCATCGCCGAGTTGCGGCCCGAGTAGATGTCCATCGCCGTCAGAGGCTTGCTCTGCGTGCCCGTGGCGCCAGGGTTCACGGCCTGGGTGCGGCCATTGATGTCGTTCAGCATCTGGTTGCCCACGGGCTTGCTCGTGAGGCGGTTGGTGGACTGGCGCACGTCCTGCGTGAAGTCCGCGAACTGCGCGCCAGACTGGCCGTTGTCACGGCGGGTCCGGATGCCCTGGAGGTTGGGATCCACCACGCCGTAGTCCGTGGGCTTGAGGTTGTTCTTGCCCGCCTGCAACTGCGCGGGCGTCGCCACCGGCTTCGGCTTCGCGGTCTCAGGCTTCGCGGGCAGGCTGTCGCTGCGGGGGCGGGAGGTGGAGGG
>NZ_RAWQ01000347.1:0-5362 GCF_003668965.1 Corallococcus sp. AB030 | reverse complement strand
TGCATGTTCCACCGCCTCAAGCGCTTCCGCGCCGTGGCCACCCGCTACGAGAAGACCGCCACCAACTACCTGGCGGTCCTCCACCTGGCCTGCATGATGCTTTGGCTTAATTAGGGACACCCCCTAGCATCCAGGGGCATGCCCATCGTCCACGACTGGCTGGCCCGGCGGGCTTCGCTCGCCCCGGAGCGCACGGCGCTCGTTGATTCGCTCCGGGGTGGGCGGCGCATCTCGTGGGCGGAGTGGAATGACTCCGCCCACCGGACCGCGCTGCTGCTTCGCGACCTGGGCGTGGGCGTGGGGGACCGCGTCTCCGTGCTGGCCTCCAACGGCGTGGAGACGCTGGACCTCGTGTTCGCCTGCGCCAAGCTGGGCGCCGTGCTCCAGCCGCTCAACTGGCGCCTGGGCGTGGAGGAGCTCCACGGCCTGCTCTCCGATGTCGCCCCCTCCGTCGTCTGCTTCGGGCCGGAGTTCCGCGCTCAAGTCGACGCCTTGCGCCCCCGGCTCCCGGCGCACTGGGTCTGCCTGGCGGATCCGCTCTTCTGCTCCCGCGAGACCCTGACCGGCGCGCTGCCCTCCATCGAACTGGAGGCGGATGCTCCCTGGGTGCTGTGCTCCACCGGTGGGAGCACCGGGCTTCCGAAGTCCGCCGTGCTCACGCATGGCTCGCTCACCGCCAATGCCGTGAACACCGTCGTCAGCTGGGGCCTCACCCAGGACGACGTGGCGCTGCTCAACGCGCCCCTGTTCCACACCGGCGGCCTCAATGTCTTCACGCTGCCGCTGGTGCTTGCTGGCGGCGCCTCCGTCGTGTGCCGGTCCTTCGACGTGGCGCAGTGCTTCGACCTCATCCACTCGGGCTCCGTGAACCTTGTGTTCGGAGTGCCCACCATGTTCATCGAGATGCAGCGGCATCCTCGCTTCGAGGCCGTGGACTTCTCCCGACTCAAGCTGCTCATCAGCGGCGGCGCTCCCTGTCCCGCTCCCGTCTTCGAGCGCTTCTTCGCCCGTGGCATTCCCTTCCGCACCGGCTACGGCCTCACCGAGGCCGGGCCCAACAACTTCTTCCTCCCCGACGCCGTCATGCGCACGCACCAGGGCTTCGTCGGCGTGCCCCTCTTCCACGTCGAGGCGCGCATCGACGGTGAACAGCGCCCCGGTGACGTGGGCGAATTGCTTCTTCGCGGCCCCCACCTGTGCGCCGGCTACTGGCGCCGCCCGGAGGAGACCGCCCGCGTCATCGTGGACGGCTGGCTCCATACCGGCGACCTGGCCTCCCGCGACGCTCAGGGCCTCTTCCGCATCGAGGGCCGCGCCAAGGAACTCATCATCTCCGGCGGCGAGAACATCCACCCCTCCGAGGTCGAGAGCGTCCTCGCAGGCCACCCCGACGTCGCCGAGGTCGCCGTCATCGGCGTCCCCGACCCCAAGTGGGGCGAAGTCCCCCGCGCCCTCGTCGTCCCCCGACCCGGTGCGGCACCCACACTGGAGGCGCTGGGCGCCTTCTGCTCGGGCCGGCTTGCCCGTTACAAGCTGCCCCGGACGCTGCGGCTGCTGGACGCCCTGCCTCGCACCCCGGCGGGCAAGGTGGACCGGCGGGCGCTCACCCGGCTGCACGGCGAGCCCTGAATTTCCGTCCGTTGCGGCCGTCCCCCTGAAACCCTCTGGATGGCCCGCCGGACCTCCGTTCGTAATATTTCGTCATGGGCCCGTAGCCCCTTGGAAATGTAGGGGTGAGAGGTTGCAGGTCGCGGCCCGGAGGCGGACCGCGGGGCCCGGACTTAACGGAGAGAAGCCCGGGCCCTCATTCGCCTCCGGTCCGCATCCCTCGCGGAGACCCGACCCATGGAGACAACCCCTCGCCCCACGCCCTCCGAGGAGGCCACCATTCAGGTGCTCCTCGTCGAGGACGATGAACGCCTGGCGCGGCTCACCGCCCGCTACCTCCAGGAGCACGGCATCATCGTCACCGTCTCCGCCTCCGGCACCGACGCGCTCCTCCAGACGGCCCGCCACACCTTCGACGTCATCCTCCTGGACCTCATGCTCCCTGGCCGCGACGGCCTGGAGGTCTGCCGCGAGCTGCGCACCCGCACGGACGTCCCCATCATCATGCTCACCGCGCGCGGCGAGGAGGCCGACCGCGTCCTGGGCCTCGAGTCCGGCGCGGATGACTACCTGCCCAAGCCCTACTCGTCGCGCGAGCTGCTCGCCCGCATCCGCGCCCAGGTGCGCCGCGCTCGCGGCAAGGTGGGCCCTACCAGCCACCCCGTGCACGCGGGCCGCCTGGTGCTGGACCCTCGCAGCCTGAGCGCGTCCCTGGACGGCAAGCCGCTGTCCCTCACCACCTACGAGTTCAGCCTGCTGCGCGTCCTGGCCGAGCGCGCTGGCCGCGTCCTCAGCCGTGAGCAGCTGCTCGACCTGGTGAAGGGCAGCGCGGACGAGGTGTTCGACCGCTCCGTGGACGTGCACATCTTCCGCCTTCGCCAGAAGCTGGAGGTGGATCCGCGCAACCCGCGCCTGCTCAAGACGGTCCGCGGTGCCGGCTACATGCTGGCCACCGAGACCGAGGCGGAGCCGTGAAGTTCTTCCGGATGCCCATGGGCCTGCTCCCCCGCATCTACCTGGTGGGAGTCATTCAAATCCTGCTCGTGGGCGTGTCGCTCATGCTCGCGCGCGACCTCCTGCGCAACGAGTCCTGGCGCAACCGCTTCGACGACGAGCTGTCCTACTTCGTCGACGAGTGGTCCGCCCTGCGCGACACCCCCGCCGAGCTCCAGGCGTCGCTCGAACGCGCCCAGCAGCGCATGGGCATGCGCGTCACCCTGCGCGACGCGGAGGGGACGCTGCTCGGCAACACGCGTCCGGACCCCGCGCCCCCGCTCAGGCCCGAGGAGCTCTCCGCCGTCAGCTCGCGAGTCACCCGCAGTGGCCCTCGCGGACCGTTCCCAGGGGCTGGCAGCGGCCCTGGCCGCATGCTGGTGGTGAGCCCCTTTCCGGGCCCCATCCAGGTCTATGCCGCCGTGTCCCTGCCCCCGCCGCCTCCTCCTCCGGACGGCGACCGGCAGACGGCCATCATCGTGGGGCTCGTGCTGGCGTGTACCGCCATCACCTCCGTCGTCTTCGCGCGCACGCTCGCGGGCCCGCTGGAGAAGCTGGCGTCCGCGGCGCGTGCGTTTGGCGCCGGACGGCTGGACGTGCGCGCGGGCCTGCGCCGCAAGGACGAGCTGGGCCTGGTGTCCGAGGCCTTCGACGAGATGGCCGGCCGCATCACCCAGCTGCTGCGCTCGCAGAAGGAGCTGCTCGCCAACGTGTCGCACGAACTGCGCACGCCCCTGTCCCGCATCCGCGTGGCGCTGGACCTGGCCGCGGAGGGCGACGCGCAGACGGCGCGCGAGCTGTTGCCCGACATCACCGAGGACCTGTCCGAGCTGGAGCGCCTGGTGTCGGACGTGCTCACCACGTCCCGCCTGGAGCTGGTGACGGAAGGCGCCAGCGGCGTGCCTCCCTTGCGCCTGGAGCGCGTGGACGCGAACGCGCTCCTGGACAAGGCCGCCGCCCGCTTCCACACCGCTCGGCCGACGCACCGGCTGGAGGTCCAGGTGGACGGCACGCTGCCCGCGCTGGAGGCGGACCCCGTGCTGCTGCGGCGCGTGTTGGACAACCTGCTCGACAACGCGGGGAAGTACTCGGAGCCTGGCACCACCGTGAAGCTGCACGCTCGGGCGGCGGGCGACGGTCTCCAGGTGGACATCCAGGACCAGGGCATCGGCATCGAAGCGCAGGACCTGTCGCGCGTGGGCACACCCTTCTTCCGCACCGACCGCAGCCGCGCTCGCACCACCGGCGGCGTGGGCCTGGGGCTGGCGCTGGTGCGCCGCATCCTGGATGCGCACCACGGCCGCCTCACGCTGGAGAGCCAGCCGGGCCAGGGCACCACCGCGCGTGTCGTGCTCCCCGGAGTGGGAGCGGCGGACACACCGGATGGCCGCCTCGCCGCGGGTCATCTTTCGTAATAGAGACGAGATTCGCCGAAACATTTCAAAACGTAGATAAGGGGCATGAAGGCCTTGAGCGAGATGCCGCGGGAAGCGCCGGCCCTGGCGCCGGTGGAGCTGGATGAGGACGAGGGTCGCAAGCGTGGCATTCCGCGCTGGGCCTGGGTCCTGGCAATCCTGGTGGTGGCGGGCGCGGGGGTGTTCTGGCGCATGCGCGCTGGAAACCAGGCGGACGCCGTCACCTACGACACGACCCCCGCCGAGGCCCGGAAGCTCACGGCCAAGGTGACGGCCACCGGCACCGTGGCGGCGCTGGTGACGGTGCAGGTCGGCAGCCAGGTCTCCGGTCGCATCCAGGAGCTGATGGTCGACTACAACTCGCAGGTGAAGAAGGGGCAGGTCATCGCCCGCATCGACCCGCAGCTGGTGCAGGCCGCGCTGGACCGGGCGAAGGCGAACATGATGGCCTCGCGCGCGAACCTCCAGAAAGCGCGCGTCAACGCGGACGTGGCGAAGAAGCAGGCCGTGCGTTCGCGCGAGCTGCGCGCCCAGCAGTTCATCTCCCAGTCCGAGCTGGAGACCGCGGAGTCCGCCGCCGCCAACGGGCAGGCGGAGGTGACGGCCGCGGAGGGCTCGGTGGCCCAGGCGCAGGCCGCGCTCAACGAAGCGGAGGTGAACCTCAAGTACACGACCATCGTGTCGCCCACGGACGGCATCGTCATCTCGCGCAGCGTGGACGTGGGCCAGACGGTGGCCGCGTCCCTCCAGGCGCCCGTGCTCTTCACCATCGCGGAGGACCTGCGGAAGATGCAGGTCAACACCAGCATCGCGGAAGCGGACGTGGGCAAGCTGCAGCCCGGCCAGAAGGCCACCTTCACCGTGGACGCCTTCTCGGGGGAGACCTTCGAGGGCGTCATCCGGCAGATCCGCAACGAGGCCATCACCGTGCAGAACGTGGTGACCTACCTGGCCGTCATCGACGTGCCGAACCCGGACCTGAAGCTCAAGCCGGGCATGACCGCCAACGTGACCATCGTCACGCAGCAGAAGGACCAGGCCCTGTCCGTGCCCAACACGGCACTGCGCTACCGCCCGGTGCCTTCTCCGGACGCCGCCGCGCAGGCTCCGGCCCAGCAGGCCCCGGCCGGCATGCGCACCGTCTACGTGTTGCGCCGCCAGCCGGAGCAGAAGCCGCAGCCTGTCGCCGTGAACGTGCGCACCGGCATGACGGACGGCACGTTCACGGAGGTGGTGGAGGGTGAATTGAAGGCGGGCGACCGCGTCATCACCGCCGCGAACTCGGCGGCGGGCGCGACGCCCTCCGCGGCTCCGTCGGGCGCGAGCCCCCTCGGTGGTGGGGGCGG
>NZ_RAWQ01000346.1:0-5437 GCF_003668965.1 Corallococcus sp. AB030 | reverse complement strand
TTCCCTGGGTGAGCGTGCCCGTCTTGTCCGTGCAGATGACGGTGGCCGAGCCGAGCGCCTCCACCGCCTGCATCCGCCGCACGAGCACGTGCCCCTTCACCATGCGCTGCACGCCCACGGCGAGCGCGAGCGTCACCACCGTGGGCAGGCCCTCTGGCACCGCCGCGACCGCGAGCGCCACCGCCGACAGCAACAGCTCCACCCCCGCCTGCCCCCGCGCCAGCCCCAGGCCCGCCACCAGCGCGCCCACGGCCACGCACAGCACCAGCAGCATGCGGGTGACGCCCTCCAGGCGCTGTTGCAGCGGCGTCTGGGGCTCCTGAGCCGTGTGGACCAGGTGCGCGATGCGGCCCAGCTCCGTGGCCATGCCGGTGGCCGTCACCTCCACCACCGCCGTGCCCGCCGCCACGGAGGTCCCCATGAAGACGCGGTCCTTGCGCTCCGCCAGCGGGGTGGAGTCCGGCAGCGCCCCCACCTGCTTGTCCACCGGCGTGCTCTCCCCGGTGAGCGCCGCCTCCAGCGTGAGCAGCGCATGCGCCGAGAGCAGCCGCGCGTCCGCCGCCACCACGTCCCCCGCCTCCAGCACCAGCGCGTCCCCCGGCACCACCTGGGACGCCGGAATCACGGCGCTCACGCCGTCGCGCAGCACCCGCGCGCTGGGAGCGGTGAGCGCGCGCAGGGCCAGCACGGCGCGGTCCGCGCGGTACTCCTGGAGGAAGCCCACCAGCGCGTTGAGCACCACGATGGTCGCGATGGCCACCGCGTCCGCGCCCTCGCCCAGGAGCGCCGCCACGCCGCACGCGCCCAGCAGCAGCCACACCATGCCGGAGCGGAACTGGCGGCCCAGGAAGAGCCACGCGGAGCGGGGCTGCTCGCGCGTCAGGGTGTTGGGGCCGTGCTGGCCCAGGCGCGCCTCGGCCTCCCGCTGCTCCAGGCCCCAGCGCGGCTCCGGAGCCACCGCCACCGCCACCGCCGCCGCGCCATTCGCCGCGCTCATCGCGACACCACCCGCCCGCCACGCTCGCCACGCCGCTCCACGCGGTGGCAACGCTCGGGGTCCAGCCAACCAGGGAGGCTCATCTCGGGTCGCTCCTGCGCCAGGGGATGCCCGCGACGGTTTGCGAAGCCCATGCCGCGAGGGTGGACGCGGGCCATCCCCCCCGGAGGCGCAGCTTTTGCGCCCGTGCGCCTCCAGGCTCCGCAACCCTTGCGCGGGCCGGGCCGGGGACGCCGGAGGGGCGGGACGGCACGCATCCTGAAGAGGCCTGGAAGCAACAGCGGGGCGCGCTCCCAGCGCGAACCCGCCCACCGGAAAACCCCGGTGCGGCGCCTTCCCCCCGCCTGGAGTCCAGCCATGGCCATCATCTGCGCAACCGACCTCTCCGAGGGTTCCCGTCAGGCCGCGGAGGTGGCCGCGCGAATCGCCGCACGCCGGGGTCTGCCGCTCTGGCTCGTCCACCAGGTCCACCCGGATCAACTCCGCGTCGCCGCCGAGCCCGTGCGCGAAGGCCTGCGGGCGCTGCTTCGCGAGGAGCTCCGGCGGCTGGAGCCGCTGGGCGCGCGGGTGGAGTCCTCCCTGCTGGAGAGCGGCTCCTCGCGGGCCCTGGCCGTCTTCTGCGACGCGCACGAGGCGCGGCTGCTGGTGGTGGGGACGCCCCGCGAAGAGCCCGCCGCCCTGGGTTCGGGCGTCAGCCTGGAGCGCATCGCGAGCAACTGCGCCGTGCCGCTCCTGCGGGTCCGTGACGCCGCCCCCTTCGAGGCCTGGCTCACGGGTGCGCGGCCCCTGCGCGTGATGTTCGGGGTGGATCGCTCACGGGGCAGCGAGGCCGCCCGGCGCTGGCTGGCGGAGCTGGGCGCGGATGGCCCCATCGAGCTGCTGGCGGGGCATGTCTATTACGCCTTCGAGCAGTGCCGGCGCCTGGGACTGCCCACCCCCATGAACCTGGATGAGGTGGCGCCCCGCATCGAGGCCGTGCTCCACCGCGAGGTGGCGGCGCTGGCGGACACGGGCCTGGGCGTCGCGCCGCGCGTGCACCTGCGCATGGCCGTGGGCCGCGCCGCGGACCACCTGGTGGACCTGGCCCGCGAGCAGGAAGTGGACCTGCTCGTGGTGGGCACGCACCCGCACAACGCCCTGGGCAACCTGGCCTCGGTGGCGCACCACGCCCTGCGGCTCGCGCCCATGTCGGCGGGCGTGGCGCCGGTGAGCCCCACTGCTTCCCGGGGCGAGGCGCCGCTGCCCCAGGTGCGGCGGCTGCTGGTGGCCACGGACCTGTCGCCGCTCGCGGACGAGGCCATCCCCTTCGCCTTCGCGCTGGCGCCCGCGGGCGCGGAGGTGCACCTGGTGACGGTGATTCCCGAGCGCGCCGGCGCGGAGCTCCACCGCGACCTGAAGCAGCGCCTGCTGGAGCGCGTGCCGAGGGGACTGGAGGTCCGGGAGGTCACCACGCGGCTGGAGGTCCTCCACGGCGAGGACGTGGCGCTCGCGCTCGTGCAGGCCGCGGAGCGGATGGACGCGGAGCTCCTCTGCCTGGGCTCGCGCGGCCACGGAGGCGTGAGGGAAGCCGTGCTCGGGTCGGTGGCGCGAAAGGTGCTCTCCCTGAGCCGCCGGCCCGTGCTCGTGCTGCGTCCCCCACTGCGCTGAAGCGCGTACGGGTTTCCGTCAGCGCGCGGCGGGAGCCCCGCCGCCCTGGCTGTAGCTGTCGCAGAGCGCCATGTACTCGTCGCTGTCCATGGCGAGCGCGGAGACCCGCAGCTTCTTCACGCGGGGCTTCGCCAGCGTGGTCTTGATCTGCACCATCTTCATGACGGGCAGGCCCATGTAGGACTGGTCGAGGTAGACGTTCTCCTCCATGTCCCCCCAGGCGATGAGCACGCCATCCGGGAAGCGGATGCCGTCCCGGCCGATGAGCAGCACGGGGCTGTCCAGCTTCCCCAGCCCCCGGACGCAGTTGAAGAGCATCCAGGCCGAGGCCAGGGTGATCAACGCGACGGCGATCCAGATGTTGCTCACCGGGAGCGCCCGCACGGTGAGCACGCCGAAGAGGCCCGTGGCAACGATCCAGATGACCACGCCCGCGATGAGCTTGCCCCGCGAGTAGTAGATGGCGCGCGGCTTTTCCGCCTGCTTCTTGGACTGGGGGGAGCGGTAGATTTCCATGTCGGGATGCCTGTGAGTGCGTCAGCCGGCCAGCCGGCCTGACAGATAGGCCAGCAGGACTGGCGCGTTGATGACCTTCGATTCGTCGAACTTCCGGGCCTTGCCCTGGGCGACGATGACCAGGTCGCGGGACGCGTAGCCCTGGTCCACCTCGTCCTGGAGGCGGATGCTCTCGATGTCGTCCCAGCGCCAGAGCTTGCCCCGGTGGATGAGCCCCAGGTCGCCCAGGACGAGCGGTCCGAAGCGGACCGGCTTCCCCTCGGAGACCTGGTGGCTCACGCGCTCCAGGAGGCGCGACACGACCTGCTCCAGCACCGCCTCGTGCAGGACATCCGGGTCGCTCCACAGGAACAGCCGCAGCCGCAGCGTTCCACCCGTGTGGCGAAGGGTGACGCAGTCGTCCGCGTGCTGCTCGATGATCTCCCGCACGTCCCGCCAGCGGATCCGCGTGCCGTCAGCGCGCAGGCCCTCGTCGTCCACCGTCAGGGTGTGCGGTGCCATCAGCCACACGAAGAGGTCGCGGGCACGCCAGCCCAGGACCCAGATGCAGCAGGGGATGCCCAGGAGGAGCAGGTAGAAGCCAAACCCGCTCCGGAGCACGTCCTGCACCATCTGGTGCGGAAGCAGGGGCACGCCCAGGGGATCCAGGAGCGCCGCCGCCTCCACGTAGAGCAAAGCCAGGCCCGCCAGGAACCAATACACTGAGTGAGTTGGAAGGATCTTATGGTGCGAGTGCTTCAGTGCTGCCTCCAGACGGGCCTGGGCGACACGTCTATAAACAATCAATCCTGTCTCCGCGACGTGTTTCGCCCCTCGGGCGTACGTTCTCGCGGCCTGGGAAAAACACCCTCGCGGGCTGAAACAGAACTGTCTGACCTTGCCTGGAATCTCCTCTATCCAAATGCAGCACAGTCCCAGGGATTCGCGACGGGTACAGTGGCCCGGGCGCAATCGCAGACACCGGCGGTCCCCACCCGGGCCCTTCGTCCACCGCCAAGGCCTCGGACCGCGCCCGGATTCACAAGCGGCGCGGCGGGGCTAGAGTCGCGGTCCATGCACGTCCTGCAACGCGGTCAGGCCCCCCAGAAGCCCCTCCTGCTGCGCCCCCTGTTCGGCGGGGTGCAGCGCATCGGCATGCGGTCGGAGACCACCACCACGCTTCGCGACGCGGGCCGCAGCAAGCCCGGCCCCGCGATGCCGGGGGTGCAGATGGTGATGGCCGTGGAGGTCTTGCGCGTGCTCCCGGATGGCAGCGCGCGCTACCGCTTCACGCTGGAGGAGGTGGACCTGCTCGTCGCCGCGCGCACGCCCGTGCGCACCGTGGAGGCGGCCCGCGCGCAGCTGTCTCCCCTCCCCGGCCTGAAGGGCGAAGGCCAGGTGGCCCCCAACGGCCGCTCCAGCGGCTTCGAGTGGAAGCTGCCCGCGGACCTGCCCGCGCCCGTGCGCGGCCAGATGCAGCAGATGGCGGGGATGCTCAAGGACCTGGGCACCTTCCTGCCCGCCGAACCGGTGGGCGTCGGGGCCCGCTGGGAAGAGAAGGGCGCGGGAAGCGGCGCCCTCACCGGCGCGAACACGCGCGTGGAGCTGCGCAGCCTGGACGGCCAATCCGTGGGCTTACGCCTCCAGATGGAGACGCCGCGCACGCCCCAGCCCGTCCCCGCCTCGCTCCGCCCGCCTCCGGGGGAAAAGGGCGAAGCCTCCATGCACACCGAGGCGAAGGGCCACGGCGGCTGCCTGCTCTCCCTGGACCGGCTGTGGCCCGTCCGCCTGGAGATGGACGTGGAGTCCCACGTCGCCGTCCGCGCCGGCACGCCGGACGCACCCAAGCGCTTCGACGGCTTCACCACCTCCCGGCTCCAGGTCCGTGAGCTGTCCTTCACCCCGCCCCGCCTGCGCGCCACCCGCACAGTGTAGGCCAATGCCTACCTGAAATTCCGGTCCGCCTGGGTCATCAGGCAACCCGTGGCGGGTTGATGCGATAATAGTGAAAAGGATTGCACCCGGTGGCGGGGGACGCCGCGGTTCCAGGGCGCCAGCATTGGACCCACCGAGGGCAGTGAAGTCTTCGGAGACAGACGATGGCGATCGACGGACCTCGTAACAACGGCCTCCCGCGCACGCTCCCGCAGCAGCCGCCGGCCCCCAAGCCTCCGGTGAGCGTCAAGGTAGTTGTCGCGTGAGAGGGTTCAGCCGATGTGCTTCAGCTCCTGCACTTCCGGTGAGGGGTTGAGGCGCACGGGGCCCGCG
This sequence comes from Corallococcus sp. AB030, assembly GCF_003668965.1. Classification (NCBI taxonomy): domain Bacteria; kingdom Pseudomonadati; phylum Myxococcota; class Myxococcia; order Myxococcales; family Myxococcaceae; genus Corallococcus; species Corallococcus sp. AB030. The sequence continues at coordinate 30 of NZ_RAWQ01000346.1, read as the reverse complement.
GGCGTCCAGTCGCGGGTGTCGCGGCTCCAG
>NZ_RAWQ01000345.1:0-5511 GCF_003668965.1 Corallococcus sp. AB030 | reverse complement strand
GGCCCTGGGGGCGGGGCGCTGGCGATGGCTGGGCCTGCTCGTTCCGGGGGCCTTGCTGGGCGCACTGCTGCTGCCCGTGCTCGCACCAGAGCCCGCGCTGCGGATCACCTTCCTCTCCGTGGGCCAGGGGGACGCGGTGGTGCTGCGCTCCCGGGGACACCATGCGTTGGTGGATGCGGGCGGCGTTCCGGAGGGCGCGGATACCGGGGAGCGGTTCGTCCTGCCCTTCCTCAAGGCCGAGGGCGTGTCACGGCTGGACCTCGCGGTGCTCTCCCATCCGCATCCGGACCATGCGCTCGGGCTCGTGTCGACGCTGGCCCAGGTGCCCACCGGACGCCTGTGGCTGTCCGCGGGGAGCGCGGACGGGCCGCTGTCCCGGCGGATCATCTCCGCCGCGAAGGGCGCCACGGTGGAGGAGGTGGAGGTGGGGCATGCCTCGTTCGTCCTGGGCGAGGCGACGCTGGAGGTGCTGGGGCCTCCCGTGGACCGCGAGCTGATGGAGGGCGCGAACGACCGGAGCGTGGTGCTGCGCGTGCGCCATGGCGACGTCACCGTGCTGCTGGCGGGCGACGTGGAGGCGGAGGGCGAGGCCGCGCTCGAGGAGGCGCTGGGGCCGGTGACGGTGTTGAAGGTGCCGCACCACGGCTCACGCACGTCCTCCACCGCGCCGCTCCTGGAGCGCACCCGGCCGCGTCACGCGGTGTTCTGCGTGGGCCGGCGCAACCGCTATGGGTTCCCGCATCCGGAGGTGGAGGCGCGCTACCGGGCCCTGGGCACCGAGTGCTGGCGCACCGACCGCGATGGGGCCATCACCCTGGAGAGCGACGGCGAGGACGTCCGGCTGGTGTCCTTCCTGCCGCGCGTGGATTCCGCACCGCCCCCCGTTGCCGGGAGTGGGAGGCAGGCCCAGCTTGAACGGTGATGATCTCCGACGACCTGGATCTCCGGCAGCTCACCGCGCAACTCAAGGCCCGCCTGGGCCCTGGCGAGCCCGTGGGCTACCTGCGCGGCAAGTCCCTGATGCGCGACATGCTGCTCGACATGAGGGACAACCGGTTCTCCGAACTGGAGGCCGAGGAGCTCGTCGACACGCTGGAGTCCCGCGGCTTCGTGCGATTCCTGGGCGACCCGGCGGAGCGCTCCGTTGCGGATGCGCCGTGGGACATCTCGCCCCACGCCTGACGCGCCGGACTACTGGAAGACGAGCCACCCGAAACGCGGCAGCGCGTGGAAGTCGCCGATGAAGAGCGGGGAGAAGGACTGGCCTTCCACCTGCCGGCGGTCGTGGTGCTCCAACCGGTAGAGGTTGAAGCGCCAGCGCTCGCCCGGCTGGGGCGGAATGTGCGGCACCTCCGCGAGCCGGTTGAACGGGATGGCCATCTCCACCGTCCAACCCTCGTCGCGGTCGGACGCGTCGTCCAGCGTGCCGCGCACCTTCACCGCCGTCTTCATGCCTGAGTCCCACGAACGGTCCATGCCCTGGCGCCGTGCGGGAAAGTACGCGTCGAAGATGACGTTGTGGGGAGACACCTGCAGTTCGTTGTACGTGCGCCCGTCCGCGTTGGCGTCGAGGAACACCTCCACGACCTCCTGCTCGTAGATGGAGTCGTCGCGGTTGCGCATCGTGCCCCAGATGTCCGGGTCCTCCACGTCGAAGGCCACGTACAGGTTCGCGTCGTCGTAGACCATGCGCGCCTGGGTGCGCAGCCGCACGGGCCGGCCGTCGAAGCTGCCCGCGAGCGTCACCGGCTTCGCGCCCTTCCAGGCCTCGTCATCCAGCGCCCCGTCGACCACCGGCGCCTTCTTCACGCGCGTGACGGTGTACTCCGGCAGCGCGGGAGGCTCGCCGCCGAGGAGCGGGCCTCGCATCCGGTTGTCACCCGACTGCATGCGCGGATCATCCACCGCGAGCCGCTCGTCGCCCTTCCAGAAGCCCAACGCGAGGCGTGCGGGCGTGGCGGGCATGGCGACGGTGTGCACGTCCTCCAGCACCCGGCCCACGGGCCAGGTCTCCAGCGGCGCGGCGCCGTCCTGGAACTCGTGATCCGCGTTGGCCAGCATCTGGCCGCTCTCCGGATCCACCACGTGCACGAAGAAGTGGAAGCCCTGGGGCGGCGGGCGCACGGCTTGGAAGAAGTGCGAGATGCGCACCGGCTGCCCCGGCGTGGCCTGCTCCGGCGTCACGCGCGCGCCCAGGTAGACGATGGAGCCTCCGGCGAAGGTGGCGCCGCTGCGGAAGGTGAGCCCCTCCGGGGCCGCGTCGAGCGTCCGCAACGTCGTGGGCGCGGGCAGCTTGGGCGTGCGGTGGGCGGGGCCCGCCTGTTCATCGCGGCAGGCGCCACCCACGAACAGGACGGAGGACAGCAACGGGACGAGGGCAAGGGAGCGGAGGCGCATCGAAGGCGCGGAGTCTACCCTTCCCTGCCCTCCTGGAAGCGTTCTTCCTCGGGTGGGGCAGCGCGCTTCCCATGCATGGGCAACCCGTCCGCAAGGGAGGGCGACCGAGCCGGCGGGCCCCCGAGGCCCGGTTGGCATGGACGAAAGTCCACCCCACTTTTCGGTCCAACACAGGGAGGGGACCACATGAGCAAGGGATTGTTGGCTGGCGCGGCGGCGGTGGCGGTGTTGGCGGCGGGTTCCGCGCAGGCGGCTTCGACGGAGCTGCGAAGGTCGGCGGACATGCGCGGCCTGACGTTCCTCGTGGGCGGCGGTGTGGAGGGCTACACCAGCGGGCTGCGAGACCAGATTGATCCAGGCCTGGCGTACGGCGTGACGGTGGCCATCAAGCCGACGAACGTGCTGGGCATCGAACTGGGCTACACGGGCGCCATCAGCAACTTCAACGACAGCCGCGTGCTGACGACGGACACCAGCGGACCGGACATCGTGCGCAACGGCGCGCAGGCGGCGGTGACGCTGGGCCTGACGGCCACGCCGCTCCAGCCGTACGTCATGGGCGGTGTGGGCCTGAGCCGCTACAACGTGCGCTCCGCCGCTCTGGGCTTCCAGGACGACACGGTGGGCAACGTGCCGGTGGGCGCGGGCCTGCGCCTGCACATCGGCAGCTTCACCGCGGACGCACGCGTGAACTACAACTTCCTGTTCGACCAGGAGTTCGCGCTCACCGTGCCGCCGTCCGATGTGAACCTGGGCGGCGACGAGACGTTCAGCAGCGGCGGCCGCTACGTGGGCACCATCAACCTGGGTGCCACCTTCTAGACAGAAGCGATGGCCCACCGCCGTCCCGGCCTCCGGACATGGGAGGCCGGGGCTGGATGGTGCCTGGGGGCAACCTCGCGAAAATGCGACGTCCGGTGGCAGGCGTGACGCTTGCTGCCGGGCGTCCGCATGCGCTTCGAATTCGAGCACCTGGGCACCCCCACCCCGTTCGAGCTGACCGAGGGCCACCACCTCCTGGGCGGCGGCCCCGATGACCATGTCCACCTGGAGGGCCTTCCTCCGGGGCTGTTGACCCTGCGCATCGGCTCCGGGCGGCTCATGGTGGAGGCGGTGCGCAGCTTCACCGTGAACGCGGTGCGCGTGCTGCCCGGCGTGTCGCGCCTGGTGGTGCCCGGCGAGGTGCTGGGCCTTCCGGACGGCATGTGCCTGCGCGTGCTCGCCGAGCCGAGCGCCCCCGGGCGCGGCGTGGGCACTGTCGCGGTGCTCAAGGGCCTGCTGACGGACGCGGACACCCCGCCGTCGCGCGCCGCCTCCCTCACCTGCCTCACCGGACTGGACGTGGGCCGCTGTCACGCGCTCGCGGAGGCGTGCACGGACATCGGCCGGGGCGACGGCGCGGCCCTGCGGCTGCGCGACCGGGCCGTGTCGCGGATGCACGCGCGGATCCGCCGCGAGGACTCGGGCTTCTTGCTGGAGGACCTGGGGACGCCCAACGGCGTGTTCCTCAACGGCGTGCGGCTGGAGTCCTCCGCGCCCCTGGCGGACGGGGACGTCGTGGAGCTGGGGCGCTCGCTGCTCCGCTTCCAGGCGGCGTTCGACGAGGCCTCAGGGGAAGCGCGGCCCGTGCCCCGGCCGGTCGCCGTCGTGGAGGAGCCCGCGGACGCAGGAACGCCGCGGCCTTCCGAAGGAGGGCCACGGCGCCTGGAGGGATGGATCATCGCCGGGGCCGTCGCGCTGGCCCTGGGTGCGCTGCTCGTCACCTCCCTGGTGGCGGCGACGGGCTGAAAAGCGCGCGCCCTACGCCGGCAGTGGCGAGAGGCCCGCGCGCTCCACCAGGAGCCGGGCCAGGTGCTGGTGGTGACGGAAGAAGCTGGTGAAGTGCACGAAGCCCTTGCGGCCCCGGATGGCGTAGACCGTCACCGGCCCGGGGAGGACGTCCAGCTTGCGGATGTCCGCGAACGAGAAGCGCCGCGTGCGCACCATGCCCCGGCAGGTGATGCCCCGGGCGTCCACTTCAATGCGGGTGCGGCCGTAGTAGGTGACGGCCACCCCGAAGAAGACGACGAAGAAGGCCGCGGACAGGAACGTCTGCAGCGGCACGCCGTCGAAGTGGAACAGCCAGGCGAAGATGCCCAGCCATAACAGGCCTGCCGCCGCCATCACGGCGGCGAGCACCCTGCGCGGGCGAAAGACCTGCTGCGGCTGCTTCCCCTCCACCGTCCGAGCGCGTCCGTCCATGCCTTTTAAAATAGTGGGCCGGACAGTCCCTTGGACCATGCCCGTCTGCTCACCAGGCAACCGGTCAGCGCAGGCGCTCGGCCTTCTGGCGGGACTCCTCTTTCAGCTCGGGTCGCACGTCGGCGGCGGTGGAGCGCGCGTAGCGCTCGTAGAGGTCGCGGGCCTCCAGGTTGCGGCCCAACGCACGGTACGCCTCCGCGAGTCCGTACAGCGGCGAGGCCGCGTCCGGCTCCAGCTTCAGCGCGAACTGGTAGTCCGCCGCGGCCTCCGCGTAGCGCCTCAGCCCGATGTTGGCGCTGCCCCGCGCGATGTACGCCACGGTCAGGAGCGGCTCCTGCTGAAGGGCCTGCGACAGCGTCTGGAGCGCGGGCGCGTAGGCGCGCTGGCTGATGTGCTGGACGCCCTGCTCGTAGGCGCGGCGCGCCTGGGCCCGCGTCGTGTCCGCCACCGGCCCGGAACCGGGCATCTGCCCCACGGCCTGCGGCGACGCTCCGAGCTCGCCCTGCTTCACACGCGCGCGGGTGATGTTGTCCTGCGCGCTCTGACGGATGGCGGCGTCCTGGGTGAGGCGCGACGCGGCCTCCCACTCCTCGATGGCGCGCGCGTAGTAGCCGAGCACCGCCAGCGAGTTGCCCAGCTTGAAGCGCGCCTCCACGTGATCCGGGGCCGCGTGCTCCGCGTCGAGGAAGGCGAAGGCGGCCTCTCGGTAGCGGCGCTCGCGCATCAACGCGTCCCCGTCGCGGATCCGCGTGGCCGCCAGCACGGCCTGCGACGTGCGCTGGGGCTGGGACTCCAACGGGCCAGGAGGCGTGTCGGTGGCCGGGCCCGGTGCGCGCGCGGCCGGGGCGGCGGACTTCGTCTGGGGGGCCGGGG
>NZ_RAWQ01000344.1:0-5546 GCF_003668965.1 Corallococcus sp. AB030 | reverse complement strand
CGTGAAGCCCAGCGTCTGGGACGTCAGCGTGGGCCTGAGCCTCATCTCCCTCACCGGCAACGCGTCCACGCTGACGGTGAGCGGCCTGGCCAGCGCGCTGCGCAAGACGGAGCACTGGATCTACTCCGTGAAGGCCTACGGCGCGTACGGCCGCAGCCGCCCGCCCCAGGTGGAAGGGGAGGTGGAGTCCCTGTCCCAGGTGGTGGCCCTCAACGCCGGCGTCGAGCTGCGCGGGGACCGCCGCTTCACGCAGGAGATCAGCGGCTACCTGCTGGCCGGCGTGGACACGGACCACATCAAGAGCATCGAGGCGCGGCCCTACGGTGAAGCCGGCGCCAGCATCTTCTGGTTCGACACCAAGCGGGACGAGAAGGCCAGCGTGCGCGAGACCGTCCTGCGCACCGACTTCGCCTTCCGCTACGCACGCGAGCTGCGCTTCCAGTACTACCCCAATCGCGTGGACCTGCCGAACGTGGACCTGGGCGGTCCGCGCTTCGGCGCCCTGTTCCGCTACGGCCTCTCCAAGGACATCACCTTCCAGGAAGAGGCGGAGATCCTGGTCAGCGTCATCTCCGACGCGCGCATCCTCTTCAGCAGCCAGACGCAGGTGATGGCGAACCTCACCGACGCGCTGGCCCTGGGCGTGGGCTTCCTCGTGAAGTCCGACAGCGCTCCGCCCCCGGGCAAGGTGTCCACCGACACGGCGCTCTCCTTCAACCTGACCGTCGCCCTGTAGTCCCCCACGCGGGCACCCAAGCCCGCCAAAAGCGACGCGGCGCCAGGGAAGAATCCCGGGCGCCGCGTTCGTGCTTCAGGGGACTGCGGAAAGCGACGAACTACTCGTGCGTTTCGTGTCCCTGCTTCTGGATCTGCTGGTGGCCACCCGTGCGGCCTTCCGTCGGGTTCGCTCCGATGTCCACCGCCTGCAGGTCGCTGTACTGCGACCCCGGCGGGTTGGCCAGACGGAAGCGGGTGCCCAGGTCCATCAGCGAGAAGCCGATGAGCAGCACCACGAACAGGATGGACACGCCGAACACCAGGCGGTTGGCGCCCTGGTGCTCCGACAGGTGCATGAAGTACAGCGCCACCAGCGTGCCCTTCACGCTGGCGATGATGAGCGCGAGCACCAGACCGAAGTCAGGCAGGTGCATGCGGCCGGTGAACACCGTGACGAGCGTGAGCACCAGCAGCGCAATCCAGATGACCACGTAGCGCCCGGCGCCGTGGTGCGCCTGCATGTTGTGCTCTTCCTGATGCGATTCGTTGGCGATGGCCATGTCGTAACCCTCAGACCAGGTACAGCATCGGGAAGAGGAAGATCCACACCAGGTCGACGAGGTGCCAGTACATGGAGCCCAGCTCGACCTGCGTGTAGTTGTTCGCGTTGAAGTCCCCGACGCGGTACGCGCGCACCGTGGCGAACGCCAGCACCGTCATGCCGATGACGACGTGCAGCGCGTGCAGGGCGGTGGAGGCGAAGTACACCGTGAAGTACAGCGGCGCGCCCGGCAGCTGGATGCCTTCGTAGAAGTAGTAGCGGCCCGGCAGCGTCCCGATGTGGAACTTGTGCTTGTACTCGAAGAACTTGATGACGAGGAAGCCCACCGCCATCAGGAGGGTGAGCACGTTCATGTGCCCCACCATCGCGTTCTTCCCCTCCTTGGCGTAGTGCACCGCCATGGCGGCGGTGAACGAGGAGGTGATGAGCACCACCGTGTTGATGGTGCCCATCGTCAGGTCCAGGCTGCGGCTGGACGCCGCCCACGCTTCCGGGAACAGGAAGCGGTAGGCCGCGTAGCACGCGAACAGACCGGCGAAGAGCAGGATTTCCGTGGCGAGGAACAGCCACATGCCCAGCCGCGCCGCGTGCTTCTGCACCTCCAGCGACGCGAAGTGAGCGGCCAGCTTGGGACCGGGCACCGAGCCCGGCGTCACGTGCGCGCTAGACATCCGACACCTCGCCCTGGGCCTTCTTCGGATCCACGTAGAAGTGCGGCTCCTCGGGATACGTCGGCTGGGGCCCGATGAAGTTGTGCGTGGGCGGAGGGGACTGGGTCAGCCACTCGTAGCCCTTGCTGTGCCACGGGTTGTCCACGCGCTCGCCGTAGATGAGCGCGTAGGTCAGGTACACCGCGATGATGATGAAGCCGAACGCGAGCAGCGACGCACCGGCCGTGGACGCCACGTTCAGCGCCTGGAAGCGCTCCGGGTACTCGTAGTAGCGGCGCGGCATGCCCGCGTTGCCCACGAGGAACTGGGGGATGAACGTCGCGTTGAAGCCCAGGATGATGAGCGCCGCGGAAACCAGGCCCCACCCCTCGTGGTACATCTTCCCGAACATCTTCGGGAACCAGTAGTGGAGCGCGGCCAGGAAGGCCATGATCGTCGCGCCCACCATGATGAAGTGGAAGTGCGCCACGACGAAGTAGGTGTCGTGCCACGCCACGTCCAGCGACACCGTCGCCACCGCGATGCCCGTCATGCCGCCGAACACGGTGAAGAACAGGAAGCCGCAGAAATAGGCGAACGGGGTGCTGAACTCCACCGCGCCCTTGTAGACGGTGCCCACCCAGTTGAAGACCTTGATGGCCGTGAACACGCCCACCAGCATCGACAGCACGCCGAACACGCCGGCGTTGAAGGTCGACTGGCCGGACACGAACATGTGGTGGCCCCAGGCGAAGAAGCCCACGAACGCGATGCCCACGCTGGAGTACGCCACCGCGCGGTAGCCGAAGATGTTCTTGCGGCTGAATGTGGAGACGACCTCGCTCATCACGCCGAACGCCGGCAGCACCATGATGTACACGGCCGGGTGGCTGTAGAACCAGAACAGGTGCTGGAAGAGCACCGGGTCACCGCCGCGGGCCACGTCGAACATGCCCAGGCTGAACAGGTTCTCCGCCGTCACCAGCAGGAGCAGCAGGCCAATCACCGGCGTCGCCAGCACCTGGATGCAACTGGTGGCGTAGAGCGCCCACACCATCAGCGGCATCTTGAACCAGGTGATGCCCGGCGCGCGCATGGTGTGCGTGGTGACGATGAAGTTCATGCCCGTGAGGATGGAGCTGAACCCGATGATGAACGCGCCGAACAGCACCGGCGCCACCGTGGTCGTCGTGTGCGCGCTGTACGGCGTGTAGAACGTCCAACCAGTGTCCAGACCGCCGTTGAGCATGCCCCAGAGCGCGAAGCCCGCGCCCGCCAGGTACACGTAGAGCGACAGCAGGTTCAGCCGCGGGAACGCCACGTCCTTGGCGCCCAGCATCAGCGGCAGCAGGAAGTTGCCGAAGATGGCCGGGATGGCGGGGATCATGAACAGGAAGATCATGACCACGCCATGCAGCGTGAAGACGCGGTTGTACGTCATCGCGTCCATGATGGTCGGACCGGGCGTGAGCAGCTCGATCCGGATGAGCAGCGCGAAGATGCCGCCCACCAGGAAGAAGAGCAGGATCCACGCCATGTACATGATGCCGATGCGCTTGTGGTCCACCGTCAGCAGCCACGACTTCACCGTGGTGCCGTCCGTCAGGTAGCTCGGGTGGTGGCCGTGGTCGTCGTGCGCCTCATGGCCGGGGACGGCCCCCGGCGCGGCGATGCTACTGGATGGGGTCATAGGCGGGGCCCTCGGAAGCGGTCTCACGCACGTTCGCGGTGCGCAGCGTCTTGATGTACTCGACGATGGCGGCCGACTCGGGGCCCTGCAGCTTGCCCTGGTAGGTCGGCATCACGTTCTGGTAGCCGGCGACGATGTGCGCGCCCGGGTCCATCATCGACTGGGTGATGTAGGCTTCATCCACGCGGATGCTCTGGCCATCGTCGAGCTTCTCTTCGCGCTCGTACATGCCCAGGAAGGTGGGGCCGATGTGCTTCGAGCCGTCCACCGAGTGGCACTTGAGGCAGCCCTGCGTGCCCACCAGCTTCTGGCCCTGCTCGGCCATGCGGGCGACGGGGGGCACCAGCGAGGTGTCCGCCAGCGCGTCCTGCCGGTCCTGCAGGCGGCCACGCTGCTGCTCCTTCAGCCAGTTCTCGTAGTCCTCCGGCGCGAGCACGACGACCTCCGCCAGCATCTTCGAGTGCGACAAGCCGCAGTACTCGGTGCAGAGCACCTGGTACGTGCCGGGCTTCGTCGCCTCGAACCAGGCCTGCGTGTAGCGGCCCGGCAGCGCGTCCATCTTGATGCGGAAGGACGGGACGTAGAAGGAGTGGATGACGTCGCGGGACGTGATGAGCAGGCGCACCGGGCGGTGAGCCGGCACGTGCAGCACGTTCACGCCGTTGGGGCCCTCCGGATAGGAGAACTTCCACATCCACTGCTTGCCCATGACGTAGACATCCATCGAGTCCTTGGGCGGAGTGGTGAACCAGGTGAAGTCCCGGAACCCGATGGCGAACCACGCCAGGAAGAACACCAGCGGAACGGAGACGAAGAGGAACTCCGTCTTCAGGTCCGGCACCACGTATTCCGTGTGCTGGTGGGCCTCCCGCCGACGGTAGCGGAAGAACATGAAGAGCGCCGCGAGGCCGACGCCCGCGGACATCACCATCGTCGTGCCGACGACGAAGTAGTGCAGGAAGTCGACCCGTTCCGCGAACGTGGACGCGCGCTCCGGGAGGAACAGGAATTGGTTGGCCAGGTCGCTCATGTAGTCGCGCCTTTCTTCAGCTCGCGCCTCCAGAAATAGATCAGCATCGTGGCCAGGGCGCCAAAGACAGCCAGGGAGCCCAGGCGGATGAACCCGAAGATGTAGAAACCGTACCGCCGCGTGGCGGTGTCATACTTGAAACAGGACATGACGATGCGATCGACGCTCGTCCCGACCCGACCGCCCGCTGCTTCCAGCAGCGAAAGCTTCACGTCCTTGCGGTCGAACGACGTGCCGTAGAGGTAGCGGGAGATGCTCCCCTCCGGGGTGAGCACGGTGACCACCGCGGGGTGGGCGTACTGCTTCGTGCTCGGTTCATACGTGTATTTGAAGCCCACGGCATCGGCGAGCTTGTGGATGTTCTCGTCGGTGCCGGTGAGGAAGTGCCACGGAGCCGTCTCCGGCTTGCCCATGGACTGGAGGTACTTGCGCCGCCGCTCGGTGCTCTGCGCCGGGGTGTCCTTGGGGTCGATGCTGACGGTGACGGCCTCGTAGTCCTTGCCCAGCTCCAGGCCCAGCTCGCGCATCACGCGGACCTGCTCGTTGATGACGAGGTTACAGAGCATGGGGCACTCGTAATAGACGAGCGTGAGCAGGGTGGGGCGCGTCTTCGACAGCAGCGTGCCCAGCCGCACCTCTTCCCCGGTGGAGTCCAGGAAGCGGGTCTCCAGGGGGAGCGGATCCCCCAGGTGCTCCTCCACGTCCACGCCCGTCACCGGCGGGGGCAGGTCTGAGTCCGCCTCCACGATGGCGCGGGGCGTCTTGCCTCCACCCGGCAGGGCGAACGCGGGCGTGGCGCTGGTGAGTACCAGCGCGAGCGCCGCGAGGAGCCCGGCGGCGCGGGCGGAGGAGAGCGGAAGAAGGGACGGCATGGTGGGGGACGGCTCGGGGGCAGGA
>NZ_RAWQ01000343.1:0-5591 GCF_003668965.1 Corallococcus sp. AB030 | reverse complement strand
CTCCTTAGCCGGGTCTCGGGGAACGCCGGTTCAAGCAAACCAAGAATACAATTGGAGAGTTTGATCCTGGCTCAGAACGAACGCTGGCGGCGTGCCTAACACATGCAAGTCGAGCGCGAATAGGGGCAACCCTTAGTAGAGCGGCGCACGGGTGCGTAACACGTGGATAATCTGCCTGGATGCCTGGGATAACCAGTCGAAAGATTGGCTAATACCGGATAAGCCCACGGTTTCTTCGGAGACTGAGGGAAAAGGTGGCCTCTGTATACAAGCTATCACAACCAGATGAGTCCGCGGCCCATCAGCTAGTTGGCGGGGTAATGGCCCACCAAGGCAACGACGGGTAGCTGGTCTGAGAGGACGATCAGCCACACTGGAACTGAGACACGGTCCAGACTCCTACGGGAGGCAGCAGTGGGGAATTTTGCGCAATGGGCGAAAGCCTGACGCAGCAACGCCGCGTGTGTGATGAAGGTCTTTGGATTGTAAAGCACTTTCGACCGGGACGAAACCGTAAAGCCTAATACGCTTTGCCTTGACGGTACCGGGAGAAGAAGCACCGGCTAACTCTGTGCCAGCAGCCGCGGTAATACAGAGGGTGCAAGCGTTGTTCGGAATTATTGGGCGTAAAGCGCGTGTAGGCGGCTTTGCAAGTCGGGTGTGAAAGCCCTCAGCTCAACTGAGGAAGTGCGCCCGAAACTGCAGAGCTTGAGTGCCGGAGAGGGTGGCGGAATTCCCCAAGTAGAGGTGAAATTCGTAGATATGGGGAGGAACACCGGTGGCGAAGGCGGCCACCTGGACGGTAACTGACGCTGAGACGCGAAAGCGTGGGTAGCAAACAGGATTAGATACCCTGGTAGTCCACGCCGTAAACGATGAGAACTAGGTGTCGTGGGAGTTGACCCCCGCGGTGCCGTAGCTAACGCATTAAGTTCTCCGCCTGGGAAGTACGGTCGCAAGACTAAAACTCAAAGGAATTGACGGGGGCCCGCACAAGCGGTGGAGCATGTGGTTTAATTCGACGCAACGCGCAGAACCTTACCTGGTCTTGACATCCTCGGAATCCTTCAGAGATGAGGGAGTGCCCGCAAGGGAACCGAGAGACAGGTGCTGCATGGCTGTCGTCAGCTCGTGTCGTGAGATGTTGGGTTAAGTCCCGCAACGAGCGCAACCCTCGCCTTTAGTTGCCACGCAAGTGGATCTCTAGAGGGACTGCCGGTGTTAAACCGGAGGAAGGTGGGGATGACGTCAAGTCCTCATGGCCTTTATGACCAGGGCTACACACGTGCTACAATGGCCGGTACAGAGCGCTGCAAACCCGCGAGGGGGAGCTAATCGCAGAAAACCGGTCTCAGTTCAGATTGGAGTCTGCAACTCGACTCCATGAAGGCGGAATCGCTAGTAATCGCAGATCAGCACGCTGCGGTGAATACGTTCCCGGGCCTTGTACACACCGCCCGTCACACCATGGGAGTCGATTGCTCCAGAAGTCATCTCACCAAGAGATGCCCAAGGAGTGCTCGGTAACTGGGGTGAAGTCGTAACAAGGTAGCCGTAGGGGAACCTGCGGCTGGATCACCTCCTTTCTAAGGAGACCGGGTGTTGGACTCAGCCTTCGGGCGAGTAGGCAACACCAGCAGCCTTCGGGCTGTCAGGTCATCTCTAGGTCAATGTTTCCGATTAACAATCCATTATGAACTTCGGGCTTGCTGTTTGGTTTTGAAGGACCGAGTGAAGTTGGCTCGGCTCTTTGAGAATGAAGGACGCTGTAGGGTTCGCCGACGCTTTAGCCCCCCTGGGCCTATAGCTCAGCTGGCTAGAGCGCGCGCCTGATAAGCGCGAGGTCGGTGGTTCAAGTCCACCTAGGCCCACCACTCTTCTCCCTCACTGGAGGGAAGCAAAAGGGTGACTGGTGCTGACGCGAGAGTCGGGGCTGTAGCTCAGCTGGGAGAGCGCCAGCTTTGCAAGCTGGATGTCGTCGGTTCGAACCCGATCAGCTCCACAAGTTTCCTGGAAGTCGCAGGGACGTTCTTTGACAAGTGCATACGAAGGGTAAGTTGCAATTTCTGCTGAGTGAAGTTCTCAACAGAAGTGCCGACTTCGAAATGAGTCTCACCAGGCGCCGCGAGGCAGCCGGGTGGGGCAAAAGCGAAGTCTCCCACACAAGAAGAAGAAGCAATGAGAACAGCAATAAAGAATGTCTTCCGGGCCTGCTAGCGAAGAGCAGAGGTCTGGGCCTTGGTCTCCGAGTTTCGAAAATCCGCCGGGAGGCGGGCATTAGACAAGAGATTAGGGCAAGTAAGCTACTAAGGGCGTGCGGTGGATGCCTAGGTGCCAAGAGGCGATGAAGGACGTGGGTGGCTGCGAAAAGCTTCGGGGAGTTGCCAACCAAACGTTGATCCGGAGATGTCCGAATGGGGAAACCCAGCGCGGCGAATAGCTGCGTTACTGCAAACTGAATTCATAGGTTTGCAGAGCAAACCAGGGGAAGTGAAACATCTCAGTACCCTGAGGAAGAGAAAACAATGAGTGATTCCCAAAGTAGTGGCGAGCGAAATGGGAAGAGGCCAAACCAACGTCATGCAAATGGCGGTGGGGTAGCGGGTCCGCGGTAGGACTCTGGAGGGCTAGTGGAAGCGTCCTGGAAAGACGCACCAAAGAGCGTGATAGTCGCGTACACGAAAGCCAACTGGAGCTGAGCGGGTTACCCAAGTAAGACGGGACACGTGCAATCCTGTCTGAATCTGCCGGGACCATCCGGTAAGCCTAAATACTCCTTGGCGACCGATAGTGAACAAGTACCGCGAGGGAAAGGTGAAAAGAACCCCGGTGAGGGGAGTCAAAAGAACCTGAAACCGCATGTCTACAAGCAGTTCGAGCACTACGGCGCAAGCCAGTGCGAGAGCGTACCTTTTGCATCATGATTCGGCGACTTAATATACGTAGCGAGGCTAAGCCGATAGGTGGAGCCGGAGCGAAAGCGAGTCCGAATAGGGCGCTAAGTTGCGTGTATTATAACCCGAAGCGGGGTGATCTACACATGGCCAGGTTGAAGTGCGGGTAACACCGCATGGAGGACCGAACTCATGAAAGTTGAAAATTTCTGGGATGAGCTGTGTGTAGGGGTGAAAGGCCAATCAAACTCCGTGATAGCTGGTTCTCCCCGAAAGATATTTAGGTATCGGCTCGGGCAATTCAATGCCGGAGGTAGAGCACTGAAACGGCTAGGGGTCTCACCAGATTACCAAACCGTATCAAACTCCGAATGCCGGCAATTGTTATCCCGGGACGCAGTCAGTGGGTGATAACGTCCATTGGCAAGAGGGGAATAACCCAGACCGACAGCTAAGGCCCCCAAATCTAGTCTAAGTGAACACTAGAAAGGATGTGGCAGGTCATTGACAACCAGGAGGTTGGCTTAGAAGCAGCCATCCTTTAAAGAAAGCGTAATAGCTCACTGGTCAAGACAGGCCGCGCCGAAAATGTAACGGGGCTCAAGACTAGTGCCGAAGCTTCGGGTCATGCGCGTCAGGCGCGTATGGCGGTAGGGGAGCGTCCCAGTTGCAGCGAAGGTGGACTGAAAAGGCCGCTGGAGCGACTGGGAGTGCTGATGCCGAAATGAGTAGCGATAAAGGGGGTGAGAAACCCCCTCGCCGTAAACCCAAGGTTTCCTGGGTCAAGTTAATCTTCCCAGGGTTAGCCGGGTCCTAAGCCGAGGCCGAAAGGCGTAGGTGATGGCAAGCAGGTTAATATTCCTGCGCCATCTTGCAGACGTTGAACTGAGGGAGGACGGAGAAAGCTAGGCGAGCTGACCGGTGGTTGTGTCAGTCTAAAGGCGTAGGGGTGTCGCGTACGAATAAAGGCGCGGCAGTCATCCCCGAGACCCCATGGCGCCCCGCAAGGGGTAAGTCGCTGATGCTCGGCTTCCAAGAAAAGTCCCGCAGGGAGTCTGCAGGGTGTCCGTACCGCAAACCGACACAGGTGGGTGAGGAGAAAATCCTAAGGCGCTTGAGAGAACTCTCCTCCAAGGAACTAGGCAAATTTCCACCGTAACTTCGGAAGAAGGTGGGCCTCTGGTAGGTGTAGGCGTACAGCCGAAGCCGAGAGAGGTTGCAGAGAAATGGCGGTAGCGACTGTTTACCAAAAACACAGGACTCTGCGAAGGCGACAAGCCGACGTATAGGGTCTGACTCCTGCCCGGTGCTGGAAGGTTAAGGGGATTCGTCAGCCGCAAGGCGAAGCGATGATCCGAAGCCCCAGTAAACGGCGGCCGTAACTATAACGGTCCTAAGGTAGCGAAATTCCTTGTCGGGTAAGTTCCGACCTGCACGAATGGAGTAACGACTTCCGCACTGTCTCGGAGAGGGACTCAGCGAAATTGAAATAGCTGTGCCGATGCAGTTTACCCGCAGCAAGACGGAAAGACCCCGTGAACCTTTACTACAACTTGACAGTGACACTAGGGATTGGCTGTGTAGGATAGGTGGGAGCCTTTGAAGCCGGGCCGCTAGGTTCGGTGGAGGCAACGGTGAAATACCACCCTGCTGATTTCTGGTGTCTAACCACGTCTCGTAAGCCGGGACTGGGACACTGTCTGGTGGGTAGTTTGACTGGGGCGGTCGCCTCCCAAAAAGTAACGGAGGCGCGCGATGGTTCCCTCAGCCCGATTGGAAACCGGGCGTCGAGTGCAATGGCATAAGGGAGCTTGACTGCGAGACCGACAGGTCGAGCAGGTGCGAAAGCAGGTCATAGTGATCCGGTGGTCCTGAATGGAAGGGCCATCGCTCAACGGATAAAAGGTACTCCGGGGATAACAGGCTTATCTCCCCCAAGAGTTCACATCGACGGGGAGGTTTGGCACCTCGATGTCGGCTCATCGCATCCTGGGGCTGGAGCAGGTCCCAAGGGTTTGGCTGTTCGCCAATTAAAGCGGTACGCGAGCTGGGTTCAAAACGTCGTGAGACAGTTTGGTCCCTATCTGCTGTGGGCGTAGGATACTTGAGAGGCTCTGACCTTAGTACGAGAGGACCGGGTTGGAGGCACCGCTGGTGTACCAGTTGTCTCGCCAGAGGCATCGCTGGGTAGCCATGTGCCGATTGGATAACCGCTGAAAGCATCTAAGCGGGAAACCGACCTCAAGACCAGGTATCCCGGGCGCAAGCCCCTGAAGACTCGTGGAAGACTACCACGTTGATAGGCTGGGTGTGTAAGCGCGGTAACGCGTTAAGCTAACCAGTACTAATAAGTCGAGAGGCTTACTTCCCCCATTCTCTTGCATGCCCCCTCAAGGGGAGTAAGGGACTCGGGGCCAAGGCCGAGGCCAGGACGCCACTAGCGCGTCCGCCCGGAAGGCAGCTGTTTCAATTGCTTCTTCGACTTCTCGAAGAGGCTTCACTCAAGCAGAAGCTTGCAACTTACCCTTCGTATGCACCGTCATTCGCTTTTCCGGTGGCAATGTCGGAGGGGTCACACCCGTTCCCATCCCGAACACGGAAGTTAAGCCCTCCAGAGCCGATGGTACTCCGCGGGAAACCGCGTGGGAGAGTAGGTCGCTGCCGGATTCTTTTTGAAAGCCCCTGGTGCCGCAAGGC
>NZ_RAWQ01000342.1:0-5706 GCF_003668965.1 Corallococcus sp. AB030 | reverse complement strand
AGCACAAGCAGCACGGCGGATCAGGGCAGTGCGCATCACCTCTCATCGCGCGGCACCGTGGGGCAGCACGCGGCGCGGTCGAGCAAGGCAGCAGGCAGGTCGCAGGACGGGGCTGGGCGGCGGGACGGAGCAGTGCGCAGTTTGGGGGAGTCCGGCAAAGGCGGTCGTGGTCGCCGGACGGGAGAAGTGAAGAGCCGTGAATCAAGACGTGGCGGTGCGAGAGCTTCGCGATCCAGCCGGCGGCGGCATCGAGGCGACGCGACAGTCAGCACCGGGCGTGTGGCGGGAGTGGAGTGGCGGGTCGGGGGGAGCAACACGCAGCCGGGTCATCGGAGAGCACGGACTCCTGGGATCCGGCGTACCTCGCAAATCTCATCGCGCGTGGCCGCGATGTCTGGAACGGGGAGAATCCTCATGGGAGCGGTGTCCATCGTCACCGCGGCGGTAGTGGTCCTGGCGGCTCACACGGCCGTGGCCCAATCAAAACCGCAGGTGCAATCACCCCAGGTGCAGGCACCGCAGATGGAAGGCCGTCGGCGGATCAGCAATGATCCGGAGCGGCTGGCACCCTTCGGTCTGATGCTCGACGCGGGCATGCCCGAAGGCGCGGGACTCTCCGGCGTCCTCCGGCCTTCGCCGTACCTGCGAATCCACCTCGGCGGAGCGCACAACGGTCTGCGAGGCGCCTTGCGCGCAGGACTCACGCTGCTCCCGCTGAAGAGCAAGGTCTCTCCCTCGTTCTCATGGGAGTTCGGACACGCGCAGGCCGCGAGCACGCAGACGCTGAACCGGAGGCTCGCGGACCGCACGCAGCTGCCCACCTCCTCCATGGAGCGCGTGGGTTACACGTACATCAGTACGCACGTGGGCCTGGAGTTCAACGCCACCCGGCGCCTCAGCTTCTTCGTGCGCGGCGGCATGAGCTTCATGGAGATGGACGTCCCCAGCCTCCAGAAGCTGGACGAGCCCTTCCGCGACGCGCTGTCTCCCGTGGAGACGCAGTCGTGGATGATGCGCAAGGTGCAGCCGTCCGGAAAACTCGGCCTCACCTTCTTCTTCGGCTGATCAGCTGGCGAGCACCCGCTCGAAGAACGTGAGCGCCTGCGCCTCCGCCCAGAAGTACGGACGGTGCACGCGGCCCGCGACGAAGCCCACGTGGCCCCCCTGCTCGGTCAGCACCACGCTGAGGAACGGGTTGTCCCGCGCCGAGGGCGGAATCACCGGCGCCTCCAGCATCGGATCATCCGCGGAGCTCAGCAGCAGCGTGGGCCGGCGGATGTCCGCGAGCCTGGGCCCCGACGAAGCCTCCCGGTAGTAGTGCTCCGCGTCCCGGAAGCCATGCAGCGGCCCGGTGACCACGTCGTCATAGCCCCGGATGGTGCGCGCCGCCTCCATGCGCGTCCCGTCGAACGCGCCCGGGAACCGCTGCAACTTCGCGCGGGCCTTGCTCTTGAGCGTGCGCAGGAACCGCTCGCGGTAGAGCCAGTGGTAGCCGCTGCCGCCATCCAGTTTGCGGCAGCACGCGTCCAGGTCGTACGGCGCGCTGATGGACGTGGCGGCCACCACCGGCGCCTGGTCTCCCGTCTCCTCCAGCAGCCGGCACAGCACGTTGGCGCCCAGGGAGAAACCCACCGCGAGCATCGGTCCGGTGATGCGCTCGCGCACGTCCGCCATCACCAGCAGCGTGTCCGCCGTGTCTCCGGAGTGGTACGCCCGGGCCAGCCGGTTCGGCTCCCCGCTGCACGAGCGGAAGTTGATCGCCGTGGCGCCCCAGCCGCGCTTCGCCGCGCCCCGCAGCACCTCCGTGACGTAGCCCGCCTGCGAGGACCCCTCCAGGCCGTGCAGCACCACCACGTGCGGCGCGCCCTTCGGCCCGTCGAAGGTGTCCAGGTCGACGAAGTCCCCGTCCGGCAAATCCCTCCGCTCCCGGCGCAGGGGCGGCACGCGGGTGGGGCGCACGAGCGACGCGTAGATGGTCTGCGCGTGCGCGCCACGAACGCCCGGCGCGGGAACGAACGGCTCGGTGGGTTGGAAGTTCACTTCCGCTCCCTGATGGCGCGCGCCATCCGCATGGAGGCGCAGCCCGACTTGCGCACGGACTCCGCCTCCGCGGTGAGCTGGAACAGCGCCAGGTAGTTGTTCACGCGTTCTTCCAACGTGGGGGCCTCGATGCGGCGGCACACCTCGTCCGCCGCGTAGTCCCGGCACACCTGGGGCCTCCGCTCGTACACGGTGCACAGGTTGTCCGCGCCCAGGTGCGGGCACCGCAGCCCCAACGGCTTGTCCAGCGCGGCGATGTCCGGCGCCACGCAGCAGGCGCCACAGCAGGTGCACTCCATGAGACTCCTCGACGGTGCTTCTTCAGCGGCGGACGGCCTGCTCCACCTTGCCCAGGTTCGTCACGGTGAGCGTGACGCCCTGGCCCTTCTTCCACGCGACGAACTCGTCCTCGCGCGTGGGCTTCACCTCGTGCTGCTTCACGCCGTCGTCGTCGTAGCGCACGAGCACGGTGTAGTCCTCCTCGCGCCGCACCCGCTCGTTCGTCCCGGCGACGAGCTCCGGCCAGCGCGGCGGCCCCTCCGTGCCCTTGAGCTCGCGCGTGTCCACCGGCTTCCACACGTACGTGTCGTAGGCGCACTGCTGCGAGTAGACGGGCTCGTTGCGGTAGCGCGTCTCCGTGTCGCAGTCCTCGTAGGACTCGTTGCAGTACTTCGTCACGTCGTGGCAGACCTCTTCGGCGAAGCCGTTGCCCTTGTCGCGACGGGAGCACTTCTCCTCGGTGCCGCAGGCCACCTTGCGCGTCTTCGTCCGGCACACGCGCTGGGTGCCGTCCGCCACCCGGCGGGTGCCACGCTGCCGGGACGCGCAGTCGCGGATGTTCGTCACGCCCGCGACCTCGCCCGCGCCGTTCACCGGCATGCGTGGCGAGGTGTTGCTCAGCTCGTCCCGCCAGCCCGTGCGCGTCTCCGGGACGAAGCGCTCCTGCACCAGCGCGCGGCGCCAGTTCGTGGCCACCACCTCGCCCTTGAGCTCATGCTTCATGTTGCCCCAGATGCCCACCGCGCAGGTGCCCAGGCAGCAGGAGCTCAAGATGCCCACCACGATGAGCGCCACCTTGCCGAAGCGGCGGGGCTTGGGCGCGGGCTTCGGTGGCGCCTTGGGGGACAGGTCCGCGAGCGGAGCGGCCTTCGCATCCGAGCCCCGTTCGGCGGAGCACTGCCGGCAGCGCTTGCCGTCGCCCCGGTTGGCCGCGCCGCAGTAGGCGCAGAACCAATCCTCGCCGGCGCCGGCCATCTCCAGGGCCTGTTCGTCGGCGACACCCTCGCGGGTGGACTTGCCGGAGGCCGCGTCCACGTCACCGAAGTCGAACTCGGACTCCTTGCCGGTGAGCTCCCGCGGGTTGTTGCAGGAGGGGCAGTTCTTGTGACGGGCAGGGATGTTCTTGGCGCCGCAGGACGTGCAGTTCCAGGAGCCCTCGATGATGCGCCTTCTCTCGGCCATGGGGCGCATCCTAGGGGACCTGTCGCCGCCTGACACATCCGGGTTGGGGTCGCCGCCCCTGTTTCCACCTGGCCAGAGGTGGGAAGCCAGACCGCTCTCCTGGAATGGGAGCGCGGAGGTTTCTCATGTCGAGTCGGACGGTGGTGTTGGTTCCGAAGCACCGGATGTTGCGCCGCACTCTTTACGGCTTGCTGTTGGCTGCTCCCTTGCTGCCCGGGGGACTGGCCTGTCGCCGGAGCCGTTGATCCACGACGCGGGCCTGCCCTCACGAGCGCAGGCCCAGGCCCTGTTCCAGGGGCTCGCCGCCGTGGGTCTTCAGGCCTGATTCACACCCAGAGGGCGCGAGGGAAGGGGACCTCCGGCGCGGGAGGCAGCCCCGGGCGCAGCGGCCGCAGCATGGGCAGCGACCCGTCCCGCTGCACCCGCACCGCGCCGGGGACGCCGCCGACCAGTGACGCCGTCGTGGGTTCCTCCCACCACACCACGCGCTTGAGTCCCGCGTGATGCGCCACGCGGCGCGCCTCCGTGAGCAGCACCTCCGCCGCGGAGGCGTCCCGCGCATCCAGCATCAGCACCACCAGCTCGCCGTAGCGCGCGTTCATCGTCCACAGCGCGGTGGATTCGCCCACCACCGCGCCGCACGTCCGGGGCCGTGGCCGCGCCAGCAGGTCCGCGTAGATGCGCTCCCGCTCCAGGTGCCAGTCCACCTGCGAGGCGCCAGGCCACAGGAAGAAGGACACGTCCGGCCGGCGCATCCGAGCCAGCGCCCCCGCCACGTCCGTCTCCAAAAGGCCGTCGTCCACGGGCCGGCCTCCCGGCGCATCGGCGGCGTCCAGGTGCCAGTCCCACGCGGGCACGTCCGCGTAGCCGGACCGGCGATACAGCGGCGCCCCGACGTCGGAGAACAGGACCACCGAGTGCGGCCGCTGCGCCACCTGCTCCAGCTCCGCGGCGACGGCGTCCATCAACCGCGTGGCGTGTCCCCGCCCGCGCAGGTGCTCCTCCGTGTACACGCTGGCGATGGCGTAGCTGTCCCCCTGCGTCAGCTGTCCGTCCGCGCCGCGCAGGAAGCTGTCCGTGTGGAAGGTCTCGCATGACGCCAGCACCCGGCCGTCATCCGCCAGCCACAGCCACGTGTTCATGCCCTCGCGGCTCCACGGGTGCGCGCGCAGCCGTGCTTCACGCTCCTGGTACTGCGGCACGCTCAGGGGCGAGCCCCACGCGGCATGGGTGACGGCGTCGCGCTGCGCCTTCTGCGCGTCGGTGGCGAGGACGAGTGACATGGTGCCGGGCACGCTAGCCACGCGCCCCGCCCGCGCGCGAGCACTACAGCGTCGTGGTGTACGGGAACCGGAAATGCAGCTGCAGGTACGCCTGCCCCACGTGGAAGATGCCGTCCCCCAGTGAGGCCGGCAGCCCCAGCCCACCCAGCTCCTGCGGCACGTAGAACGTGGACTCCCAGCCCACGCTGACGAGGAAGCTCTTCGCCAGCTGGAACTCCAGGTCCGCGCCCAGGCTCGCACCGGGCCGCAGGAAGTGCGTGTCCGGCAGCGTGTCGGAGAAGATGTACGCGTACGTCAACACCAGCCCCACGCCCAGCTTGAAGCGCACCGGACTGGACGACAGCGGCACCCCCAGCCCCAGCGGCTTGAACGTCACGCCGTACATCCCCGTGTCGCGGTACTTGGGCGAGATGATGAACGAGTCCGGAATGAAGATGGACGGCGAGATGCGAATCTCATCCATCTGCTTCGCCTGCTTCCGGTAGCGCGCCGGGATGGCGCGCTGGTTCTTGCGCAGCCATTCCTTGTCCAGCACCGCGTCCACCGACAGCTTCAGCCCCGTGTGCAGCAGTTGGTCGTCCGCGATGGGGCCGGAGAACACGAACACCGCCGGCCCCACGCCCACGTCCACCGGAACGGTGACCTTCTGTGCCGCCATGGCGGCGGGCCAGGACAACCACACGAACAGCAGCGCGAGCAGGGTGGGCCTCAAGGCGGGTCCTCACGTACCGGGTCCAGGGACGACCCGCGTTTCGAGCCTAGAAGGCTAGGACGCTCCGTGTCCCGCATGCGCTAAGAAGTTCGCGCCGGAATGGGAGCCGGCCCCTTCACGCTCCCTTGCAGGTCCGCTGCCGCACCTGCCTCATCCCAAGGAACCCAGATGCTCCCCGTTGCGCTGCTGCTCGCCTCGTCGCTGCCTGTC
>NZ_RAWQ01000341.1:0-5867 GCF_003668965.1 Corallococcus sp. AB030 | reverse complement strand
GCCCTCTCCGGCAAGCAACTCGACGCCATCGCGCACGAACTTAACGGGCGCCCGCGTCAAACGCTTGCATGGCGAACGCCTGCCGAAGTATTCGCGTCAGCTGTTGCGACGACCGCTTGAGAGCGCCATCCCTACCCAGCTCCCGCCTGCTGCTGATTCAAAACCTGTCCGACTGTCGGACAGGTTTTCGCGGTTCGCGCTGACAGGGTGGCTCCTCTGGGTCCTCACCTTCTCATCCCGTGGGACGGCCTTCGTGTCCGAAGGCTCAGCGCGCCGGCGCCCGCACCTTCGGCTTCGACTCCGTCACCGCCGGCAGGTTCGCGTCGAACCAGTCCAGCGTGCGCAAGAGCCGGTCCTTCTGGTGCTCGGGCTTGCGCAGGCTGTGGCCCTCATCCGCGTAGATGACCAACTGGGTCTTCACGCCCAGCGTCTTCAGCGCCTTGTGGAACTCGTAGCCCTGCGACGCGGGGACCTCCAGGTCCCTTTCACCGTGCAGCACCAGCGTGGGCGTCTTCACCTGCTTCACTCCGTTGATGGGCGAGGAGCGCGTGTACACCTCCGGCTCGTCGTACACCGTCGCTCCGAAGTACGGCAGCATCCATGAGTCGATGTGGTTCGTGCCGTAGTAGCTCTGCCAGTTCGCGATGCCCGCGCCCGCCACCGCCGCCTGGAAGCGCTGCGTCCGAGTCACCGCCCACATCGTCAGGAAGCCGCCGTAGCTCCA
The DNA here is from genome assembly GCF_003668965.1 of Corallococcus sp. AB030. Classification (NCBI taxonomy): domain Bacteria; kingdom Pseudomonadati; phylum Myxococcota; class Myxococcia; order Myxococcales; family Myxococcaceae; genus Corallococcus; species Corallococcus sp. AB030. Next base: position 5,143 of record NZ_RAWQ01000341.1, on the reverse strand, counting down.
CCCAGTGATGCCCTGCCGCGCTGGATCCACCGGCGCTGACGCCAGCACCGCGTCCAGCCCCGCCAGCACGTCGTTGAAATCCCCGAAGCCGAAGTCCCGGCGGTTCGCCTGCACGAACGCTTCACCCTGGCCGTAGCTGCCTCGCGGGTTGGGCATGAACACCGCGTAGCCCCTCGCGGTGAACAACGCCGTCTGCGGATTGAAACCCGGCAGCACTCCCGCCGCCGGCCCTCCGTGCACCACCGTCACCATGGGCGCCTTGCGTCCGGACGCGTCCGGCACCGGCAACACCAGCCAGCCCTGCACCGGCTGACCGTCGCTCGTCCACGTCACGCTGCGCACGTCGCCCACCGTCACGCGCACGTCCGCGTTGAGGCGCGTCACCTGCTTCCACGCTCCCACCGGCCCCGTCCACAGCTCCGGCGCCTGGATGATGGCGTCGCGCACCACCGCGCTCGTCACGCCGTCCTTCCCCAGCGACACCTTCACGTGCTCCGGGCCCTTCCACAATGTCTTCACTTCTCCGCCGCCCGGAGCCACCGCCATCAGCGCGGCCTCGCCCTGCGCCTGCGCCACGAACACCAGCCGCTCCGCCGTGGGCCAGAACAGGTCCGTGGCCGTCGCCTTCAGCCCCTCCGTCACGTTCCGCGCGGGCGGCACCTTCGTGGGCAGCTCCGCCTTCTCCCCGAACCGCACCTTCGCCGCCAGCCGCTCCGGCACCGACACCACGAGCACGTCCCCGCCCGTGTTGCCCTCGTCGCTCATCAGCCCCTCGATGAACGCGAGCTGCCGTCCGTCCGGACTCCACGCGGGCTCCGCCACCTGCCACCTGGGCGTGTGCAGCAGCGACGTCTCTCCCGTCCCCGCCTCCACCGCGTACACCCGCGCGCTCCACCAGTTCGCATCCCCCGGTGGCTTCGAGGCCGTCACCGCCACCCGGGCGCCGTCCGGACTCCACGCGTACTCGTGGATGAACAAACTCGCGGGCGACACCCACCGCAGCCGCATGTCCTCCACCGCCACCACCGCGAAGCGCTTCACCGGCGGAGACGCCTGCACTACGCCCGTCTCGCGCGCCGCCGGCCCCCGAGGCCCCAGCGCGTCCTCCGCGCCCTCGATGACGAGCAGCCCCACGGACTTCCCGTCGGGCGACCACTTCGGCGCCGCCAGCACGCCCTTCACCGTGGTGAGCCGCCTCGCGGGCCCGCCCGTCCCCGATGCGTCCGCCACGTAGAGCTGTTTCGCCCGGCCCTCACCCGCAGTGGAGAGGAACGCGAGCTGCCGACCGTCCGGGCTCCATGACAGCGAACCCTCCGCGCACGGCGCGCCATCCTTCGACGCGGTGACGCGCACCGGCGCCCGCTCCGGATGCGCCAGCTCCCGCACCTGGAGCCTCGCGGCCTCCGCGGTCCCCGGCACCGACTCCACCCAGGCCACCCGCGTGCCGTCCGGCGACAGCGACACCTCGCGGATCCGCACCATCCGCTGGAGCGCGTCGTACGTCGCGCTGGCCTCCACCCGCACGGGCGCGGGCGCGGGCGCCGCTCCGAACGCCAGCGCGCCCCACACCCAACACCCCACCGCCACAGCCAGGCTTGCCGCTCGCATCCGCCGCCTTCCGAAAAGCACAGGAGGGCGGAGTCTAGCGGACCTCCCGCTCAGTGCAGCTGCGTGGGCAACATGGGCAGCCCGTGGAAGAAGCGCCGCCCGCTCTCGAAGCGGTGGTGGAACGTCACGCGCTGATCCAGGTACAGCCGCGCCATCTCCTCCTCTCCGTACGCGCGGAAGAACGCGGCGCGTGCTTCATCACAGGCCCGCTCGTACTCCACGCACAGCGCTTCCCAGTCTTCCGGTGGAAGCTCCCCTTCCGGCCAGCCCTCGCTGGTGAGGCCGTAGTCGCGCTCCATCGCGTCCAGCTCGCGCGCCCGCATCCTCACGCGCGGATCCTCCGCGATGGCCTCGTCCGCCATCGCCGTGAGGATGTGCGCCACCAGGAAGAAGCCCGCGTCCGGCGGCACCGCTCCCGCGTCCCGCGCGCCCCGGAACGTCACCAGCAGCTGCGCGTCCATCTCCTCGCCGCCCAGCTCCGCCAGCTTCGCCGCCAGCCCGCGCCACCGGGCCTCGGTCTCGAGGGCCTCCCGCCGCACCCCTTCCAGCTCCTGCTCACCCATCTTTTTCATGGTGTCCTCTCCCGGCCCGCGAAAGTCCCTTCCCACGAAGGTTCCCATCCACGTCTGACGCTCGGGCCCGGCAAACCGTGCTGTCCCCTTTTTCCACGACGTCCCGGCGCGTCAGGTGCACGACGCCCGAGCGCGGCGCCGTCACGTTGCGGACGCGCAACCGTGCTCGGGGGGACGGACGGCCTGGCGGCCAACCCGGGCGTTTCGGGGCTGCCGGGGTGACGAACCACCAGGCCGGTGATTGCGTCCGGTGGAGCCCCTTCGCGAACGCCGGGTGTCACCCGCAGGACGCTTGAGCGAGGCCCGGACCCGGCGCGCACACTTGGAAGCCGACAGTGGTTGCCGCCGGGCGCGGGATGACGCATCCGCAGGACATGAGGCCCGAAGCCGGTGGCCTGTCCTGGGGAGCCTCGCCGGTGTCCGAGCCCGTCGTCCCGCCGCAGCTGAAGTCCCAGGTGTCGCCCCGCACGGTGTTCACCGTGTGCCTCGTGGTGCTGGGGGTGATGGTCCTGGTGGTGCTCGTCGCCAAGACGCGCGTGGCGCTCACGCTCACCGGCATCGCGGCGCTCATCGCGCTGTCGCTGGAGCACGGCGTGTCGCGGCTGGAGAAGCGCGGCTTCAAGCGGTGGCTGGCCATCGCCGTGGTGCTGTTCGGGCTGTTCGTGGCCACCGTGGCGCTGGGCCTGCTGGTGATTCCGGACCTGGTGACCCAGGTGGACGCGCTGGTGACGCAGTGGCCTCACCTGTGGAAGCAGATGCGCGGCACCGGCATCTTGCGCGCGCTCAACCAGCGGCTTCAGAGCCTGGGCTGGAATGAACGGCTGGAGGAGGCCACGCCCGCGATCGCGGGCCCCCTGCCCGCGCTCCTGATGAGCGCCATTGGCGGCGTGGTGGGCCTCCTGGGCGGCATGCTCACCGTCTTCTTCCTGGTGGTGTTCATGCTGGTGTTCGGCGGCGGCGTGCTCAAGCGCCTGCTGGAGCTGGCCCGCCCCGACCACCGGCTGCGCTACGTGCGCGTGCTGCGCAACGTGTACACCGCGACGGGCGGCTACCTGTCCGGCATCACCCTCATCTGCGCCATCAACGCCACGCTCACCACCACCATGCTGGCGGTGCTGGGCATGCCCTTCTACCTGCCCCTGGGCGTGGCCAGCGGCTTCTCCAGCCTGGTGCCCTACGCGGGGCCCATCATCGCGGGCGGCATCATCACGCTGCTCACGCTGGCCACCGGCGGCCTGTGGAAGGCGCTCGCGGTGTTCATCTACTTCCTCCTCTACGGCCAGCTGGAGGGCAACGTGATGGCGCCGCTCGTGTTCAAGCGCACCGTGCACGTCAACCCGCTCGTCACCCTGCTCGCGGTCCTCTTCTGCGTGGAGCTGGCGGGCATCGTGGGCGCGGTGGTGGCCGTGCCCGTGGCGGCCACCCTGCAGATCATCGTCCGCGAGGTCCTCCTCTTCCGCCAGGAGCGCCGCGCCGCGGCCGTGCTCCCAGAGCCCTGACGGGCCGAGCCCCGATGACCGACTCGCCCCTCCAGCTCCTCGTGACACACGGCTCCGGCCCGCTGCTCTTCGTCGTGCTCGTGGCGGGAGGGTTGGGGCTGCCGTTCCCGGAGGACCTGGTGCAGCTGGCGGCGGGCGTGCTCTCGCACCGTGGCGCGATGCCGCTTCCGGCCGCCATCGCGCTGTGCTTCGCGGGCGTGCTGTGCGGGGACACCGTCCTCTTCTTCACGGCGCGCCGGCTGGGGCAGGCGCTCTACACGCACCGGCGCACGCGCCGCCTGTTCCCGCCCGAGCGCCGCGAGCGCATCCAGGGTCTGTACGCGAAGCACGGCTCGCGCGTCGTCTTCGTGGGCCGGTTCATGTCCGTGCTGCGCGTGCCGGTGTTCGCCATGGCCGCCGCGGAGGGCATGTCCTTTCGCCGCTTCCTTCTCTGGGACGGGCTGGCGCTGTGCCTGAGCTCGCCCCTGGTGGTGACGCTGGGCTACCTGGGCTCCGCGAGCGTGGACCGCGTGGCGAAGGGCGTGGGCCGCGTGGAGCACTTCGTCGCGCTGGCGGGCGTTGCCGCGCTGCTCGTCGTGCTCGCCGTGCGGCATGCCCGCGAGAAGCGATAGCCCCGCCCGGCCCCCTGAAATCCGCGAGCGGCGGTCCCTGCCACCCCACCCGGGGCCGAAGCAAGCAAGCTCACACTTGCTCTTGATGCCACGGCACGCGCCGCGTGAATCCGCTATCAAACCAACGGTTTCCCTGGACGAACATCCGAGGCCTCATGACTCTCCCCAGTCCCTCCCAGGCCGGTTCCACGGCGGTGTCGTCCCCGGAAGGGGGAATGGACTGGCTGTCCGGCGGCGGTGAGATGGGGCGGTTGATCCGCTCCATGGACTGGTCGGGGACGCCGCTCGGGCCGGTGGAGACCTGGCCGCAGAGCCTGCGCACGACGGTCAGCCTGTGCCTGTCCTCCACCTTCCCCATCCTCATCGCGTGGGGACCGGAGCGCGTGCAGCTCTACAACGACAGCTACCGGCCCATCTGCGGCGCGAAGCACCCGGAGTCCATGGGCCAGCCCTTCCGCGACTGCTGGGCCACGGCACTGCCGGTGGTGGGCGGCGTGTTCGAGAAGGCGGGCACGGGCGTGGGTTCCTACATCGAGAACCAGCGCATGTTCCTGGACCGGTACGGCTACCTGGAGGAGGCCTTCATGACCTTCTCCTTCAGCCCCATCCGCGACGAGTCCGGACGCGTGGGCGGCCTCTTCCACCCCATCACGGAGGTGACGGAGAAGATGCTCAGCGCGCGGCGCACGCAGACGCTGCGCGAGCTGTCCGCCCTCTTGGGCAAGGTGAAGACGTTGGAGGACATTGGCGCCGCGCTGCCGCAGTTGCAGCAGGACGCCGCGCTCGACGTGCCCTTCCTCCTCTTCTACCGCCGCGACGAGTCCGCCCCGCGCGTCCAGTGGGTGGGCGGGAT
>NZ_RAWQ01000340.1:0-5876 GCF_003668965.1 Corallococcus sp. AB030 | reverse complement strand
CCCCCACACCGCTGCCACGCCCGCCCACCACCAGCACCTTGCCCGAGGGCAACCGCGTCGCCGTATGGTTGTAGCGCGCCGTCGCCAGCGCTCCCGTCGCCGCCCAGGCATTGCTCGTCGGGTCATACACCTCCGCCGTCGCCAGACTCGCGCTCACGACGCCTCCCACCACCAACACCTGCCCCGTCGCCAGCAGCGTCGCCGTGTGATTGCGCCGCGCCGTTCCCAGATTCGGGCCCACGCTCCAGGTTCCCGCCACCGGGTCATACACATCCACATTGACCTTGGCGCCGCTGGTGTTGCCTCCGCCCGCGACCAGCACCTTGCCCGAAGGCAGCAGCGTCGCCGTCAGGGAATCGCGAGCCACACCCGAGGCAAGATTCCCTGCGGAAGCCCACGTGTTGGTGGCGGGGTCATAGACCGCCGTGGAAGCCATGCGGCCCGTCGCGTTCTCGCCGCCCGCCACGAGCACCTTGCCTGAACTCAACAGCGTGGCGGTGAGCACCTGCCGAGGCGCCGGCATGGGGGCGGCGGCCGTCCAGGTGCCTGTCGCAGGGTCATAAACGGTGGAGGAGGACAAGTAGCCGCTGGCGTTGTAGCCGCCCATCACCAGCACCTTGCCCGTCGGCAGCACCACGCCCGCGTGGTACTTGCGCGACTCAGCCATGGTGCCGGTGGCCGTCCACTCCTCCACCAATGGAGAAGCACTGCGGGCCAACGGCTTGTCTTCCGGCGCCTTGCTGCTACAGCTCAAGGCAACACATACCAATCCCAACAGCAGAACCCTGCTGGCGCTCATTGCGTGCATGAATTTCCCATTGAATGGAGGCTGTCGCCGCGCCCCCCACTGGCTTGTTTCAGTCAGTCACAATGCCCCACTTCCCGTGAAACGCACAAAAGGGACAGGGCCCTGTTGAAGAGGAAGGAGGGTGCGGAGGGACCGCCCAAGCAATGCTCCCGGCCGGTGGACAGGTCACTGGAGCCCCGTTGGGTTACACGCCACCCCAGGCCGCGCTCCCATTGTGTGCGTATGTCCAGGCTCTGGGCCTTCCAGCGGGTTCCCAGAGCGACGAGGTCTGCGTGACCCACCTCGGGACGAGCGACGACCCCACGCGCAAGCAACAGTCGTTGGCGGGTCGCCGCTTGGCGGCACCAGGTTACGCCGCGACGCCCACGAACATGTTGTAGTCAAAGAAGTTGATATGGAGCCACGTCACGCCAAACAGGCTCTGGTCAACCTTGTAGGCGAACTGGCCGAAGAGCTGGTCACTGTCACGGATACCGTCCTCGAGGAACATGTCGGCGATCCAGCCGACCCAGATCAGGTCCTTGAAGATGCTGCTGTCTGGCGCTCCGTCCAGCATGTAGAGGGACTGGGTGCTGTGGAGCCAGAGCAGGTTGCGGCCGTAGAAGGTCTCCGCATACCGCTGTTTGGTGGAATCCCGCACCTCGCAGTCGTTGTAGGTGTCCCCTGCCTTGCCCGCGTCGCTCAGGCTCGGGATGTCCTTCGGATACTCCTTGGAGTGGAAGATGAGACCCATCTCGTCGAGCACCGGGTTGTAGAAGAGGTGCGCGTGCTGGGTGTCATACTTGCTCAGCCGGATCTGGAACGGGTACGGGAGCCCCTGGGCCCCCTCCAGGGAGTTCTTCATCGCAATGAAGACCTTGCGGAAGGAGTCCTCGAGCGGTTTCGCGGCGGAGGTGAACTCATAGACGCTCCCCAGGCTGGAGGTGCCGCTGCCCCAGCTCTGGTACCCCCGCTCGTGCTTGTGGCCATCCTTTGTGCCCTCGCGAAACACCGCCAGCCGCGGCCCCGCCAGCTTCTGCAGGAACGCCGCGACGAACCCCTGGACCTGCTGTGTCCCCTGCGCGATGAGGCCCTGCTTGAGCTTCGCCTTCGCCAACTCGAGCGCCGCGGCCTCCGCCTCCCTCTTCTCCTTCGCCAGCTTCTCCTTGGCGAGCTCCTCCTCCGTCTTCTCCTTCTTGACGAAGAGGTTGTGGCCGCCGTGCCGAAGGCTTCCCAGGGGGTAGACGTCCGGCACCGGCTCCCCGGCGATGAGTCGCCGCAGAAGCTCGGTCCCGTTCTGCTTGGACTTCACCTCAGGCGTTGCACTGGGGAGACGCATGTCCAAAGCTCCATGGTTTGGGTTCAGCGGCGCGAGCCGCCGCGCGGAGACTGTCACATGGAGTCCGGAACACGAACAAGGTGTCGTAGACCTCCCAAGAACATCCTCTCGCAAAGCGAGACGAAATGTGACAGGAGTTGCCACAACCCGAATTCCCCGGAGGCAATCCCTGTCCACCGTCACTGTCTGGGCAGGCCCCACGCCTCCAGCCCGCCGAAGCGGCTGATGGCCACCTCTTCAGGCGTCAGCACGCTGGCGTTGAGCGTCAGCGAGTAGCGGATAGCCACGATTTTCTGGAGTTCGCCCATGCGGGCGCATCCACGCGAACCCTCTCCCCCTGGAGTCCGGTATGCGCATCCGACGCCTCTTCGCTGCTGTCGCCCTGCTCTCGATGGCTCCCACCATGGGTTTCGCCCGGCCCATCCCATGTGCCCAGCTTTGTCAGGCGGGCATTTCATGCGACGCGATCTGCACCACCCGGTTCGGGGACTACATCACGTGTGACGAGTGGGGTGCCCCCTGCGTCCACGCCGTGGCCGCCGAAGAGTCCGAGGAATCCTCTCGGGTTTGTAGCGAGGAGCACCCGGACGCCGAGCGGGCCGATACCACCGAGGCCTGACCGTCAGTAGACAGCCCCCGGGGGCAAACACCCCCAGGGGCCGCTCGTTCCGGATGCGAACGCGACGACTACGGGCTGAGGGAGTAGCTCCCCGACCAGGCGCCGTAGGACAACGTGGTGATGCCGTTGCGCGTGGTGCCCGTGTAGCTGGCCTGCCCCGGCTGGATGGTGACGGTCACGTTCCCACCCGAAGCCGCAATCACCCCCGCGTGCACCGCGGCCGCGCAGGAATTCGAGTCATCGGTGTAGAGGTCCGTCCCCCACACCGTGCCGCCACCCACCGGACCGCAGTTGCACCGGAGGCGCGTCCCGTTCTGGCCGCGGTAGGACGTGAAGTCGTAGCTGGAGCAGGCGTTCGGCAGAGGCGGCAGGCCGCTGACCGGATGCGATCCACCATCTCCCGGATGCCTTGCAGGAGGACGTTCGGGTACGTGGCCGCGCTCACCCGGGGCCCGTGGGCCACCGACGCGAAGCTCGCGTTTATTTCATTGGGGTCGTAGGGCCCGGAGACCTTGGCGATCTCCAAGGCGCCCTGGTAGAGGTTCGCGGAGAAGACGCCGCCTACGTTGCTGTAGTCCTCCGGGTTGATGACCAGGGCCCGGTTCAGTGAGGAGTTGTCGAGCGTGCCCACGCCCGGCCTCGGGTAGGAGAACCCCATCTCCGCGTCGATGAGGTAGGGCCCGTCCGCGGTGGCCATCACGTTCTCCTCGTGAAGGTCCCTGAGGCCGAAGAGGCCTGCCACCGTGATGATCCGGCCCATCTTCCGGAAGTAGGCCCCCTGGTCGTGCAAGGGAATCACGTCCGCCTTGGCGACCATCTGCATGTAGCCGTACTCGCCCAGCCGGTGCGGCATCGCGACGATGCGGAATGCCGGCAGCTCCGGGTCCAGCGCCGTGAAGAGGCTTTCGGTGTGCGGAAAGAGCGCCGGATAGTGCTCGTGGCAGACCTGGAACGACGCCGGGTCGCCCATGAGCAGCAATTGGAACGTCAGGTCCGACGGCTTGTAGACAGCGCGCCGCCCGTCCGAGAACCGCAGCAGCACCACGCGGTGCCCGGTGCGGTGCGGGTCGCTGCCCGTGACCGTCAGCCCGTTGAGGGTGCCCGTGATGCCATAGGCCCGGTTGAGCAGGGCGCGGTCGCGCTGGATGCGCGCGAGCAGGTCCGAGCCGAACTGCACATGCCCCGCAACCACCCGTTTGATCAACGCCCAGACGCGGTCCGTCAACGTCTCCTCGAGCGTCGTCACGGTGCCCAGCAGTCCGCGCCCGATACTCCACATCGCGCTCCCCGTCCGTCTGGAGAGGACGTTGTCGACGATGCCCCATTCGCCGCGACTGGATTGGATCGACGCGCACATACACGGGCCGTACAGGTCCACCGCCGCTTGCCTGAGGAAGTTCGAGCCCATGAGCACTGGCAGGAGCTTGCCCGTGCCCTGCATGCCACAGTGCGCCGCCAGGTCCCCCACAAGCATCTCGAGCGCCTGCTTGATGAAGGGCCTCGCCAGGTTCGGCGTGGGAGTGGCGCCTCCGGTAACAATTGATTTCAGCAGGAACTTCGAGGCGTCGTTGAGGGCGGTGGTGATCTGCGCGTCGTACATGGCGGTGGGCTCGGCGTGACAGTCTACGTCACTCTCCGTGAAACACCCCCAATCCCTTCCAGACAGCTCGCGGGCATCGTGCGACCCACGCCAGGGTCATCGCCGACAGGCCGCAATGACTGAGCCCAGGAAGGACACGGGTGATAAGCTTCCGCATCATTTCACCTCTCGTCGGCTCTCTCCCTACAAACCATGCCCTTCCACCGCTCTCTCCCCGCCCTCGCCGGCTTGCTGCTGCTTGCCCTCATGGCCTGTAGCACGCAGCCCGTCGGCTCCGTTCAACTCGCCAGCTCCGTCCAGCAAGCCCTCTCCTCGAGTGATGTCACTCGCGTCAAGGTGACCGTCTCCTCCTCGGACATGTCTTCCCGCGTCGTTGAACTGGTCAAGTCCAGTGGCTCCTGGGGTGGCCTCGTCGGCAACATCCCTGCCGGGCCCGACCGCTCCGTCCTCGCGGAGGCCTTCGACACCTCCGGCACCCTGCTCTTCCAAGGTCAGGCTTCCGGTGTCTCCATCACCGCCAACCAGACCACTGCCGTGTTCGTCAGCCTCCAGGAGATTCCGGCCCCTGTTCCCTATGACAACGAAGCGCCCGTCATCGACTCACTGACCGCCTCCAGCAATGCGCTTCAGCCAGGCGCTTCACTCACGCTGTCCGCGACGGCTCATGATCCCAACCCCGGAGACACGCTCACCCTGGTTTGGACCTCCTCCGGCGGCACCTTCTCCGCCCCCGCCGCCACGACCTCCACATGGACGGCTCCTGCTTCCCTCGGCGTGCAGACCCTCACCCTCACCATGACGGACTCCCAGGGCTCCGCCGTCTCCGTCTCCCTCACCGTCAACGTCGTCCCGGACCTCGTCACCGGTGACGCCGCCCTCGACATCTCCTTCAACCGCTGGCCTGTCGTCACCAAGGTCTCCGCGTCCCTCAACCGCCTCGACGCGGGACAGTCCACCTCCGTCTCCGCGCTTGCGTCCGATGCGGATGCCGATGCGCTTTCCTACCAGTGGACCTCCTCCTGCCCCGGCACCTGGACGAACGCGACGTCCGGCACCGCCTCGTTTGTTCCCTCCTCCAGACCGGCGGGCGCATGCAACAACTGCCGCCTCACTGTCACGGTTCAAGACGGCCGGGGTGGGCAGACCACGGGCTCGCTCAACCTCTGTGTCACCGACACCGCTCCCGTGCGCTTTGCTCCTGCGTTTACAAACTTCTACCAATCCGCCACCTCCACCTCGCCAGACCAGACGGTGGCCTTTGACGTCACCGCCCTGGACCCGCAGGCCAGCCCCCTGACTTTTGCCTGGACCGCCAACACCGGCGCACTGGCCACGGCGCAGAACACCGCCAATACCAGCCATGTCGTGTGGACGGCGCCTGCCGTCACGGCGCCGGGCGTCACCCTGAGCCATCCCCTCATATGAAACCGAGCGCTTCTTTGAAGACAGGGTGCTGGTGGAGGAGTTCGGCGAAGCGCTCGACGAGAGGCCGCAATCGCTCCTCCTTCATCATGGGAATGGCTTGGTAATA
>NZ_RAWQ01000033.1:0-58575 GCF_003668965.1 Corallococcus sp. AB030 | reverse complement strand
GCCGGGGCATGGGCGGCGGGCGCCGGGGCGGATTCTAGGCGCGCGCGGCCGTTCCAATCACAGACACCCTCACAGGAACTGCGGGCAGGGGAAGGGACAGAGGCAGACAGATGGACGCGGACACGAAGCGGGCACCCCCCGTCATCCAGCTCAACAAAGTGGCGAAGGTGTACAAGTCTGGCGACGTGGAGGTGCGGGCCCTGCGTGGCGTGGACTTCACGGTGGAGCCCGGGGAGTTCGTCTCCATCATGGGCTCCTCCGGTTCGGGCAAGTCCACGCTGATGAACATCCTGGGCTGCCTGGACCGGCCCACCTCCGGTGAGTACCTGCTCAACGGCCGCGAGGTGGCCCGCCTGGACCGCGACGGCCTGGCGCGCGTGCGCAACCGCACCCTGGGCTTCGTCTTCCAGAGCTTCAACCTGCTGGCGCGCACCACCGCGCTGGAGAACGTGGAGCTGCCCATGCTCTACGCGGGCGTGCCCTCGAAGGAGCGGCGTGCGCGGGCGAAGGAAGCGCTGGAGCGCGTGGGGCTGGGGGCCCGGCTGGACCACCACCCGAAGCAGCTCTCCGGCGGTCAGCAGCAGCGCGTGGCCATCGCTCGGGCGCTGGTGGGACGGCCTCGCGTCATCCTGGCGGACGAGCCCACGGGCAACCTGGACTCGCGCACCACGGTGGAGGTGATGGCGCTGTTCCAGCAGCTGCAGAAGGAAGGCATGACGCTGGTGCTGGTGACGCACGAGCCGGACGTGGCCGAGTACACCCAGCGCATCGTGGTGGTGAAGGACGGGCGCATCGTGAACGACAGACGCCAGACGCCGAACCCGGCGGTGGTGCCCGCCGAGGAGGTGGGGACATGAACATCATGGAAACACTCGTCCTGGCGCTGCGTGCGCTGTTGCGCTCGAAGACGCGCTCGGTGCTCACCGCGCTGGGCATCATCATCGGCGTGGGCGCGGTCATCGCCATGGTGGCCATTGGCGACGGCGCGAAGGCCAGCGTGCAGAAGGTCTTCGACTCCATGGGCACCAACCTGCTCATCATCCTGCCGGGCTCGTCCAAGTCCGGTGGCGCGCGAGGCGGCTTCGGCAGCCAGCCCACCATCACCTGGGACGACCTGGAGGCCGTGCGCACGCAGGTGGCCAGCGTGCGCGGCGCCGCGCCGGAGATGCGCTCCAACGCGCAGGTGTTCAGCGAGGACCAGAACTGGAACACCAGCATCATCGGCACCACGACGGACTACTTCTCCGTGCGCAGCTGGACCATGGCGAAGGGCGCGCACTTCACGGACGCGGACAACGAGGCCGGCGCGAAGGTGGCGGTGCTGGGCCAGACGGTGGTGGACAACCTCTACGGCAAGGGCTTCAACCCCGTGGGGCAGGTCATCCGCATCAACAAGACGCCCTTCACCGTGATGGGCGTGACGGCGCCCAAGGGCCAGTCGCCCGTGGGCCAGGACTTCGACAACACGGTGTTCGTGCCGGCCACCACGTTCAAGCGGCAGGTGCAGGCGCAGAGCCTGGGCGCGTACATCACCGGCGCGGTGTTCGTACAGGCGGCCAGCGCGGACCTCACGGCCAAGGCCCAGACGGACGTGACGAACCTGCTGCGCGAGCGTCACCGGCTGGGCGAGGACGACGCCAACGACTTCGACGTGCGCAACCTGGCGGAGGTGGCCAGCGGCCAGCAGCAGAGCACGGAGACGTTGAGCCTGCTGCTCGCGGCCATCGCGGCGGTGTCGCTGGTGGTGGGCGGTATCGGCATCATGAACATCATGCTGGTGAGCGTCACCGAGCGGACGCGCGAGATTGGCGTGCGCGTGGCGGTGGGCGCCCGGCCGCGAGACATCCTGGCGCAGTTCCTCATCGAGGCGCTGACGCTGGCGGTGCTGGGCGGCATCATCGGCGCGGCCGTGGGCCTGGGCGTGGCGAAGCTGCTCGCCGCGCAGTTCGGCTGGCCCATGCTGGTCCGTCCTGACGTCGCGCTGCTGGCCATCGTGTTCAGCGGCCTGGTTGGGGTCGTCTTCGGTCTGTATCCGGCGCGCAAGGCGAGCCTGTTGGATCCCATCGATGCACTGAGGTACGAGTGATGCGCGCGCTTCCGTTGACGCTTTCGTTGTGCGTCCTGCCCGTGGTCGCGGGGGCCCAGACGGCCCAGCCCGCCGCCCCGCGGACGCAGGCCCCGGCCGCCCAGGCTCCGGCGACGGCCCCGGCCGCCACGCCGCAGGCCCCGGCTCCGGCAACGCCCGTGACGCCTCCGGCCGTGCAGCAGTCCCTGACGATGTCCGCCGCCGAGGGGCGCGTCATCACCCTGGCGGACGCGGAGGCCGCGGCGCGCCAGTACCAGCCGTCGCTGCGCTCGGCGCAGGCGAGCACCGACGCGGCGTACGCCCGGGTGGACCAGTCCTTCTCCAGCTTCCTGCCGCAGGTGAGCGCCAACGCTGGCTACACGCTGGGCACCAGCAACCGGGCCGTCATCCAGAACGTGCCGGGCAGCGACACCGGCGTGGTGTCCAACTCCACGCGGCGCTTCAGCGGCAGCATCGCCGCCAACCAGCTCATCTACGACTTCGGCAAGACGTCTGGCCGCTACAACGCGTCGAAGGAGTCGGCGGGCGCGCAGGAGAACTCGCAGGAGCAGGTGCTCCAGGACGCGCTGCGGAATGTGCGAACGGCGTACTTCAACGTCCTCACGCAGAAGGCCCTGCTGGGCGTGGCGCGCGAGACGCTCCAGAGCGAGGAGGCCCGGCTCAACCAGGTGAACGCGTCCGTGCAGGTGGGCTCTCGGCCGGAGATTGACCTGCTCCAGCAGCGCACCGCGAAGGCCAACGCGCAGGTGGCGCTCATCCGCGCGCAGAACGCCTATGCCACCGCGAAGGCGCAGCTCAACCAGACCATGGGCGTGGAGACGTCCACCGACTACACCGTGCAGGACGTGACGGTGGCGGCCATCGCGGGCGAGGACGAGGTGCTGGACGCGCTGGTGACGCGCGCGCTGGAGGCCCGCCCCGACGTCGCCGCGCGCGAGCGGCAGATTTCCGCGCAGGAGTCCCAGGTGAAGGTGACGAAGGCCGGCCACCTGCCCTCCTTGAGCGCCACGGGCAACCTGTCCGACGTGGGGGCGAACCCGTTCAACGGCGCCACGCTGAGCGCGCAGGGCGGCGTCCAGCTGAGCTGGGCGCTGTTCCAGGGCGGGCTCGTCAACGCGCAGACGCGCGAGGCCAACGCCAACCTGCGCGACCTCCAGGCGCAGAAGGACGCGCTCCGGCAGCAGGTGCGGCTCCAGGTGGAGCAGGCCCGGCTCAACGTGGTGGCCACGCGCGAGGCGCTCACCGCCGCGGACGAGGCCCAGGTGAACGCGCGCGAGCGGCTGCGGCTGGCCGAAGGGCGCTACCGCGCGGGCGTGGGCAACATCATCGAGGTGAGCGACGCGCAGGTGGCCTTCTCCAACGCCGCCGCCCAGCAGGTGCAGGCGACGTACGACCTGGCCACCTCTCGCGCGGAGCTGGCGCGCGCCCTGGGCACGGTGGAGTTGACCACCCTGGCGTCGCGGTAGCGGCCACGACGCCACTCGGAAGCGGGTGGCGGCGGGGCGTGTATCTGGGCGGCACTGAAAACATGAGCCAACCCTGAAGGGTGGCAGTGGCGGCAGGACGCTTCAGCACCGTAGGAAACGGCGGCTCCAACGTCCTGGGTCACCTCCGGACAAGCCCGTAAACGCGCGGAGATGCACTTCGCGGAGGCTGTTTCCAGAGGGCGCTCCGTCTCAAAAGAGCCATGGGTGTCGGGGTTGCCCGGACTCCGAAAGTCCACCTCCCGCGCAGCGACCCTATGGGTGAACAATGGGAGGCTGACCCGGCAAGTTCTGTCTGTCTGCCTCTATACGTCCTATGCCGTCGGCCAAACGTTTCGGGTCGGCAAGCGAAGGCATGGACAAGAAACTCGCAACCACCATCGGCGCATCGGCACGGGTCGCCCGGGGCCGCATGGAGCTTACGCAGGCCGACGTCGCCGAGCGAATCGACGTGGCCACGGAAGTGTACGGCCGCCTTGAGCGCGGCGGCATGCTCCCCAGCGTCCAGACCCTGCTGAAGCTGTGCCACGAGCTGCACGTCTCCGCGGACGAGCTGCTGGGACTCGCGGCGCAGGGCGCTCCGCCGTCGCGCGCCAGCGAGGCCCCTCCGCCCACGCCGGAGCGTCCGGAAGTGCGCCGGCTGCTGCGCAGCGTGCGTCAGTTGGACCCCGGCCAGGTGAAGCTGCTGGGCCTGGTGGCCAACGCGCTGACGCGGCGGTAGCCACCCTCCACTCCCGCTTCAGAGGTTCGACAGGACGCGATCCAGGTCCGCGGGCCGCACCGGCTTGGTGAGGTGCACGTCGAACCCGGCCTTCAGGGCCTGCTGGTAGGCCTCCGGGTCGCCGTAGCCGCTGAGCGCCACCAGCCGCAGCCCCTGCCCCACGCGCGCGCGCAGCGTCCGGGCCACCTGGAAGCCGTCCATCCCCGGCAGGCCAATGTCCACCAGCGCCAGGTCCGGCGCGTGCTCCAGGGCCAGCTCCACGCCCCGCACGCCGTCCTGGGCCACAGCCACCTGGTGACCCCACAGCTCCAGCAGGTCGCGCATGGACTGGCGCGCGTCCGAGTTGTCCTCCACCAGCAGGATGCGCCGCGCGCGCCGTGCATCCAGGAGGTTCGTCCCGGCCGCCAGGGGGACGCGGTCCGCGGGGAGCAGGGGCAGCCGCACCACGAACTCACTGCCCCGGCCCGGGCCGCCGCTGGTGGCCTCCACGGTGCCGCCGTGCATCCGCACCAGCGTGCGCACCAGGGTGAGACCAATGCCCAGGCCCCCGCGCGAGCGCTCCAGGGACGTGTCCGCCTGGGCGAACAGCTCGAACATGGCGGGCAGCTTCTCCTGCGAGATGCCGATGCCGGTGTCCTTCACCCGCAGCACCGCCTGCGCGCCGCCGTCCACGCCCTCCTGGAACAGCTCCACGGTGACGCTGCCCTCGTCCGTGTACTTGGCCGCGTTGTCCACCAGGTTGGTGAAGACCTGCTCCAGGCGCGTGGCGTCGCCCTCCAGCCACAGCGGCGCGCGCGGCAGGTGGACCTCCAGCTTCAGGCCGCGGGCCTCCACGCGGGGGCGCAGGATGGCGAGCACCTGCTGGAAGGTCGCCGTGAGGCTCACCGGCTCCGTCCGCAGCTCCACCTTGCCCCGGGTGATGCGGCTGACGTCCAGCAGGTCATCCACCAGCCGCGCCAGGTGGTGCGTCTGGCGCTGGATGATGCCGTGCATCCGCGCTTCCTTGGTGTCCGAGGGCCCCTTGCGCTCCAGGATGCCAATGGACGTCATGATGGCGGCCAGCGGGTTGCGCAGCTCATGGGCCAGCATGGCCAGGAACTCGTCCTTGCGCCGGTCCATTTCAATGAGCTGATCCGTGCGCAGCCGGGCCTGCTGCTCCGCGTGGCGCAGGCGCAACAGCGAGCGCACCGTGGCGATGAGCTCCGAGGGTTCGTAGGGCTGGGTGAGGTACGCGTCCGCGCCGCCCTCCAGGCCCTGCACCTTCTTGTCCGGCGTGACGAACGTCGCGGACGTGTGCATCACCGCGATGGAGGCCGTGGCCGAGTTGGCCCTCAGCCGCGCGCAGACCTCATAGCCGCTGATGTCCGGCAGCTTCACGTCCAGGACGATGACGTCCGGGCGGTGCTCCTCCGCCATGAGGAGCGCCGCCATGCCGGTGGCCGCCTCCAGCACGTGGTAGCCGGACATCTCCAGGATGCGGTTGACCAGGTAGCGGTTGGCCTCGTCGTCGTTGACGTTGAGGACCGTTGCCAGACGCGACTCCTCAGCCACGGGAGCTCCCCTCGCGCAGCTCCCGGTTCCCCAGCCCCGCCTTGGACAGTGCGTCGCGGATGCGGGTGATGGCCACCTCGCGGCTGAGCGTGTGCTTGGCCAGGATGGCGGACGTCTCGCGCGCCAGCCGCTGGCGCTCCGGCTCCTGCAACTGGTGGGAGGTGTGCAGGATGATGGGGATGTCGCGCGTGCGCGGGTCCGCCTTCAGTTCGTCCAGCACGTCGAAGGCGGTGATGTCCGGCAGCACGAAGTCCAGGAAGATGAGGTGCGGGGCGTGCTCGCGGGCGATCCTCACGCCTTCGCGGCCGTTGGCGGCCTCCAGCAGTTGGAACTGCGTGTCCTTGAGCAGCTGCTTGAGCAGGTAGCGGTGCACGTCGTCGTCGTCGATGATGAGCACCCGCTCCACCGGCCCGGTGCGCGCCATCGCCGTCAGCTTCTTCTGCAGGCGCACCTCGTCCACGGGCTTGAGCCAGAACTCGTCCGCGCCCAGGGCGCGCGCCTTCTGCTCGCGGTCCGTCACGGTGACGACGAGGACGGGGATGTCGCGCGTCTGCTCCCCGTTCTTCATCTCCGCGAGGAAGTTCCAGCTCGTCTCGCCCTCCAGCATCACGTCCAGCACCATGGCCGCGGGGCGCACGCGCTGCATCGCCTTGCGCGCTTCCTCCACGCTGCGCACGGGCAGCACCTGGAAGCCGGAGCGCGCCAGGTACTTCTCGTAGAGGAAGAGCGTCTGGCGGTCGTCCTCCAGCACCAGCACCGGGGCGCGCGAGGGGTCCAGCGTCTCGCTGCGCTGGGTGAGCCCCGTCATCTCCGACACCTCCGGGTGGACGCGCGGCAGGGTGATGAGGAAGGTGGCGCCTTCCCCCAGCTGGCTCTTCACGGTGAGCGTGCCGCCCAACAGCTCCGTCAGCTTGCGCGCCAGGGGCAGGCCCAGGCCGGTGCCCTTCACGCGCCGCTGCAGGGGGCTGTCCACCTGGATGAACTCCTCGAAGACGCGGTCGTGGTTCTCCGGCGCGATGCCGATGCCCGTGTCCTTCACGGAGAACACCACCGTGTCGCGCGGGCCCCGGGCCGCGGACACCGTGACGGCGCCGGACTCGGTGAACTTGAGCGCGTTGGAGATGAGGTTGCGCAGCACCTGGCTGAGCTTGGCCTCGTCCGTCTCCAGCTCCAGGGGCTCCGCCGACTCCTCGAAGTCGAGCGCCACCGTCGAGTCCGTCGCCAGCAGGGGACGCGTCATGCCGCGCATCGCGCTGATGAGGTCGGACGCGACGAAGCGGGTGTGGCGCAGCGTCGTCTTGCCGGACTCCACCTTGGACAGGTCCAACAGGTCGTTGACCAGCTCGAAGAGCGCCTCCGCGGAGCCGCGGATGAACTGGACCTGCTTCTCCTGCTCCGGCGCGAGGCTGCCGTTGAGCGGGTTGAGCAGCACCTTGGACAGCCCGAGGATGGAGTGCAGCGGCGTGCGGAACTCGTGGCTCACGTTGGCCACCACGCGGCTCTTGATTTCGGACGCGCGCTGGAGGCTCTCCGCCTTCTCATCCAGGGCTGCGTGCAGGGTGCGCACGCCCTTGTTGGATTCCTCCAGCTCGCGGTTGAGGCGGGCCAGCTCCTCCGCGCGGCGCTTGAGCTCGTGCTGTTGGCGCTCCGTCTCGCGGTGGAGCGCGGACAGTTCGCCCAGCGTGGTGCTCACCTGGGTGAGCGCGGTGCCGTAGTCCTCCGGCACCAGGCTGCCCACCAGCGCGATGCCGCCCTCGTGCGGCCGGGCGCGGAAGGCGAACGTCGCGGGCTTGTGGTGGCTCTGGAGGATGAGCTCCCAGCTGTCCACGGCCTCGTCGCGCGCCTGCACGAGCAGCTTCTCGACCTTGCTCTCGCTGCCGTGGCTCGCCAGGCTCTGCAGCGTCTGGCCGGGCTTGACGTCCAGGAGGCGCGCGGCGCGCTCGTCGCGCCAGACGATCGTGCCTTGCGCATCACAGGCCAGAGCCAGCTCGCGGCTGAGGGATTCGAAGATCCCGGAGTCGCGGTCCTCTTCCTTCATCATGAGTGGGTCTCCTCCCACGAATCGGGCGTCCGCGCGAGCAACGTCCGCGCTTCAGGGGGGCCGTCCGCCAGGGCCGCCTCCAAGGCGTCCAGGAGGTGGGGAAGGGTCAGGGGGGACAGTCCCCGTTGGGGCCAGAAGCCCGCGTACCACTGCAGATGGGCGTTCCACAGGTCCGCACGACCCAGGGCGAGCGCATCCGAGAGATAGGACAACTGGAGCCGCACCTCTTGTTCCAGGCGGGGGCGGCTTCCGGAGGGAAGCGGGCCCTCCGTGCGCCGGACGACCACGCTGATGATGGCGGCGGCGTCCGACTCCACGGCGTGGGCGGGGCCGTCTTTGTACCGCAGGGCCTGTCGGGCGGAGTGGACGTAGGTGTGGGGCAGGGAGTCCGGGCCGAAGCCCTCCGCCTGGAGCGCGTGGGCGAGCCCGTCGAAGTGCTGATCCAGGTGCAGCGAGCACATGCCGCGCGTGACGAGCAGGGTGCGCAGCCAGCGCGCGTAGTCCTCGATGATGGCGGGGCGCGCAGCGTCCAGTGCCTGCACGAGGTAGCGCACGTGGAAGACGGCGTCCTCGTCACCGAAGCGGCGGGCGCGCTGGATGCCGTAGCGCGCGGCCCAGAACGGGTCTTCGTACAAAGCCTGAACAGAGTTGGATGCGAGGAACGCGGTCCGCGCTTCCACCTGGAGGCTCACGTGCGGCATGGCGTCAGACCCCCAGGAGGCGGCAGGCGGAGGCGACGAGCTCGCGGACGCTCTTGCCGAAGAAGGACACGGCCAGTTCGTCCTCGAGGACGGGGCCCCAGTCGAAGGCGAGCCCACCCACGGCGATGGGCAGGGACGGGGAGACTTCACGCACCTTGCGCACGGCCTCGCGGACCTGGGGCATGTGGAAGGGCATGGAGACGGAGAGGGCCAGGAGGTCCGGCGGGGACTCGCGCACCATGCGGGCCAGGTGATCCGCGGGCACGTTGGCGCCGAGGAAGCGCACGTTGAAGCCGGCCATCTCCAGGAAGTCGCTGGCCATGCGCGCGCCCACTTCGTGCAGTTCGCCCTCCACGCACGCCATCAACACGACCTTGTCGTTGGACGGGTCGCGGGGCAGGTGGCGGTACAGGTGGGCCAGGACGTACTGGGAGATGGCGGTGGCCAGGTGTTCCTGGGCCACGGAGATGACGTTCTCCTGCCAGAGCCGCCCGATTTCGTACTGGGCCGCCTGGATGACCTCCAGGTGGAGCTCCTGGAGTGGCACGCCGCACAGCAGGCCCTCGTCCACGAGCAGGCGCAGGGCCTCTTGCCGGTTTCCGGAGAGCTGCGCGGACAGATACCGCGCCCGCAGCGAGTCGATGGCAGGGGTCGATTGGAGCACGGGAGCGGGAGGCGGACGGGGCAGGGTAGAGATGTTCCAACTTCCGTTAAACCCCGGAGCGTTCTCCCTCTTCCGTAAGTGAACAGTCCCCTGTCCTGTGGATCGAACGGTCGCTTTTCTGCTTGCAGGTCAAGCGGACTCGCGAGTGGGTCTTGCGGCCTGAACGCGCTTTGCTGGAATTCATGCTTGGCCGCTCTTGCTGGTCTGGTTGGAGCCTCGTGGCCGGTCTGGGCCTGTTGGTGGGCTGCTCGGCTCCGCACCTGGCTTGATGCGCGCACCTAGCGGCTGGATGCGCTGTAGGAAGGCCGGATGCGAGGTCGGATCATGTCGCTGAAGACTGTTGCGTTGGTGCTGGGACTGCTGGGCTGCGCCCGGAGGCCCGAGCCACTTTCGGCGCCAGTGCTTGAAGACCGGACCGTCCGCTTCCCGGTCTCCTCCAATGCCGACGCGGGCGTCATCCTGGCCGGTGTGCCGGTCGTGCTGGATGGCGAGACCCTGCGTGCATTGTCGATTGTCTCGCGGGACCTGTTCCCGATGGGGAGCGCGGCGACGTCCTGTGACAGTCGGCCGGAGTCCTACACGTACCGGGTGCTCCGGCAGGACGGCCTGCTCTTCGTCTTCGTGGACGAGAACCCCGCAGCATGTGGACGGAGGTTTCCGTCGCTCGACTCCGGCGCGAAGTACGCCCTTCGCCCGGACGGGCGCATCCTCCGGCGCGTCGTCGACGGCGTGGACGCGGATGACGACCTGCGGGGCGTGATGCTTCCAGATGGTGGCGTGCAGACCGTCCTCGTGCCCCCGAGCCAGGGCTTGCTTCCGGGGGACGCAGGAGAGTGAGGGCCATGGGTGGGCGGGTGTGCTCCGCTCGCCCAGGTCGGAGCTGGCGGGCGGACGTGCTGGCTTCCTTTCCTGGCCCGGGGTGGCCCGGGTGGGGGGAAACGGGGTAGGCACGCCGCTTTCGTCAAAATGCCGGTGACAGGTTTTCGGGGCACCGGTGTTCCCCTGGTCCAACCGGGAGGCGCGTGCGGTGTCCGTCGATGTGGAGGCCTATTACCGACGCTATGGCCCCCAGGTGCTCCGGCGCTGCCGCTTCCTGCTGCGCGAGGAGGAACAGGCCGTGGACGCCATGCATGACGTGTTCGTTCAACTGCTGCGCTACCAGGCCGCGCTGAAGGACGCCGGGCCCTCCAGCCTGCTGCATCAGATTGCCACCCGCGTGTGCCTCAACCGCCTGCGCGGCTCCAAGCGGCGCCCCGAGGACCGCGACGATGAGCTGGTGCTCAAAATCGCCGCGTCCGGCGACACCGAGGCGCGCACCGCCGCCCGGGGCCTGCTGGACCGACTCTTTGGCCGCGTCCCCGCGTCCAGCCGCGACATCGCCGTGCTCCACCTGGTGGACGGCATGACGCTGGAGGAGACCGCCCGCGAAGTGGGCCTGTCCGTGTCCGGAGTGCGCAAGCGCCTCCGGGCCCTGTCCGCTGTCCTGCAGGAGCTGGAGGCCGCATGACGTCCCCCCACCGCACCCCAGACTGGCTGCTGGAGCGAATCGCCCTGGGGGAGCTGCCCCCGGACGAGCTCGCCGCCGCCCGCGACCGCCTGTCCCGCGAACCCGATGGCCCCGCGCGCCTCGCTGCCCTGGAGGCCGACTCGCGTGCCACCCTGGAGGCCCTGCCCCCCGACCGCGTCGCCCGCGAGGTGAAGGCCCGCTTCGCTCGCGCCGACTCGCCCGCCGCGCCTCGCGCCGAGGCCTCGCCATCGCGCCCTTCCTGGCGCTTCCTGCCCGCCCTGGTGCCGGTGCTCGCCGCCGCGACCCTCGTCGTCCTCGTCCGGCCGGGGGCGTCGTCCCAGGAGCAGGAGGCGCACAATCCGTGGACGGGCACCGGCGGCACTCCCGGCGTCCTGGAGCCCACGCGCAGCAAGGGACTCCAGCCCCGGCTCGACGTGCACCGCCAGGTCGGCACCCGCACCGAGCACCTCACCGACGGCGCCCCCGCCCAGGCCGGTGACGTGGTGCAGCTGTCGTACACCGCCGCCGGCCACGCCCAGGGCGTCATCCTCTCCGTGGACGGCCGGGGCACCGTCACCTCGCACCAGCCCGCGCTGGGAGACACGTCCGCGTCCCTGGAGCGCAGCGGCACGCACCTGCTGCCCCGCGCCTACGAGCTGGACGACGCCCCCGGCTTCGAGCGGTTCTTCCTCATCACCTCGGACACCCCCTTCGAACTGGAGGGTGTGATGGCCGCCGCGCGCGTGCTCGCCGCATCCCCCGAGGCGCGCACCGCGCCGCTGACCCTGCCCACGGGCCTGGGGCAGACCTCCTTCCTGCTGGAGAAGCCCTCCCCATGAGAGCGCTCGTCATCCTCCTGTTCGCGCTGGGCGCGGCCACCTCCGCCCACGCCGCCGAAGCCACGGCCGTGCGCCGGCTGGCCCTGCTCGTGGGCGTCAACGACGGCGGCCCGGAGCGCGTGCGGCTGCGCTACGCGGAGACCGACGCGAAGGCCTTCTCCACGGTGCTGTCGGAGCTGGGCGGCGTGCTGCCCCAGGACCGCGTGCTCCTCACGGACGTGGACCGCGCGGGCGTGCTCGCCGGCTTCGACCGCGTGCGCCGCCTGGCGGAAGGCGTCCGCACCGCCGGGGCCCGCCGCGTGGAGGTGCTGCTGTACTACTCCGGCCACTCGGATGACGAAGGGCTGCTGCTCAAGGGCCAGCGCCTGGACTACGGCGAATTGCGCCGCTCTCTGGAGGGGCTGCCCGCGGACGTGAGAATCGCGGTGCTGGACTCGTGCGCGTCCGGCGCGTTCGCGCGCAAGAAGGGCGGCGTCTCGCGGCCCGCGTTCCTGGTGGACTCCGCCATCCAGGTGAAGGGCCACGCCATCCTCACCTCATCCAGCGCGGACGAGGCGTCGCAGGAGTCGGACCGGCTGGGCGGTTCGTTCTTCACGCACCACCTGCTGTCCGGCCTGCGCGGCGCCGCCGACGTCACCCACGACGGCCGCGTCACCCTCACGGAGGCCTACCAGTTCGCCTTCCACGAAACGCTCGCGCGCACCGAGCGCACGCAGGGCGGCGCGCAGCACCCCAACTACGACATCGAGCTGGCGGGCACCGGCGACCTGGTGATGACCGACCTGCGCGCCACCACCGCGGGCCTGGTCCTCACCGAGCCGCTGGAGGGCCGCCTGTACGTGCGCGACGCGGTGGGCACGCTGGTGGTGGAGGTGCAGAAGCAGTCCGGCCGCGCCACCGAGCTGGGCCTGGCCCCCGGCGCCTACCGCGCCCGGCGCGAGTGGGACGGCGGTGTGTCCGAAGCGGCCTTCACGCTGAAAGAAGGCATGCGCACGCCGCTGTCCCCCGGCGACTTCCTGGGCGTGGGCCACGAGGCCACCGTGATGCGCGGCGGTGGCGGCGGCATGGCCCTGTCCCCCCAGGGCCGCACGATGCTTCCGGTGAACCTGAGTCTCGTGCCGAGCATGAGCACCAACACGCTGCGAGCAGGCCGCGCGCAGGTGGAGAACCGCTTCGCGCTGGGCGTCGTCAACGGCGGCGCGGCGCTGGGCGGCGGGCTGGCGTTGGGGCTCGCGGGCAACGTGTACGACGCGGAGGTGTCCGGCCTGTCCATGGCGCTGGGCTTCAACACGTCCGGCGGCGACGTGGACGGCGGGCAGCTGTCGCTGGTCACCAACGTGGCGGGCGGCGCGGTGCGCGGTGCCCAGGCGTCGCTGGGGCTCAACGTGACCAACGGGGACGTGGACGGCATCGGGCAGCTGGCCCTGGGCGCGAACGTCGCGCGCGGCGCGCTGGGCGGTGTGCAGGCGGCGCTGGGTGCCAACGTCACCACCTCGGACGCCACCGGGCTGCAGCTGTCACTGGGTGTCAATCACGCGAACGGCACGATGAAGGGCGTGCAGTTCACGCTGGGCGTCAACTCCGTGGCGACGGCCGCGCGCGGCATCCAGGGCTCGGTGCTGCTCAACCACGCGCCGTCCCTCACCGGCATGCAGCTGGGGTTGATCAACGTGGGCGGTGACGTGTCCGGCATGCAGCTGGGGTTGATCAACGTCGCGGACACGGTGCACGGCATGCAGCTGGGCCTGATCAACGTCTCCGACGAGGTGAACGGCGTGCCGGTGGGCCTGGTGTCCTACGAGAAGAAGGGCCAGCTGCACCTGGAGGTGTTCGGCAGCGACGTGCAGCTCACCAACCTGGCGCTGAAGTTCGGGGGCAAGCACTTCTACACGACGCTGCTCGCGGGCATTGGCCCGGATGACCGCTTCCAGCGCTTCAGCCTGGGCCTGGGACTGGGCGGGCACATCCCGCTGGGCTCGCGCTTCTGGGTGGACGTGGACGTCGCGGCCAGTCAGGTGCTGTCCACGCGAGACCCGTTCTCCAGCGCGTCCAACAGCCTGCTGTCGCAGGCGCGCGCCATGCTGGGCTTCCAGGTCATGCCCCGGCTGGCCGTGTTCGCGGGCCCTACCTACAACGTGGCGTTCACCTGGGGAGAGCCGGAGTTCGCGAAGCTGACCACGCTGCCGGTGCGCTCGCACGTCATCAACGCGGACACGCGCATGCAGCGCTGGCCCGGCTTCCAGGTGGGCGTGCGGCTCTGAGGCTTTGGAATCCGGCCGGGGCCGCGCAGGACGCGGTCCCGGTGGGAAGGGGCGCGCTCAGCCGACGATGCGGGTGGCGCGCAGGACGATGGCGTCGCCACCGGGGCCGGCCTTCAGCCGCTTGTCCAGCGAGCCCTCCACCTTGAGGCCGGGGCCGCCCTTGGAGGCGCGCTGCATGAGCTCACCCAGCTTCGCGTCGTCCCCGCCCGTGACGGCGGTCAGGTCGATCTCGTGGAGGGACTGGAGCTTCTTGTCCGGCGCGTCCGCGCTGAACAGGTCGTAGTGGTCGCAGGGCGGCGCGAAGCAGCGCTTCCCGTTGTCCTTGACGATGTAGACGGTGCTGGTGGTCATGGTGGCGTCTCCGGGTGAGGGGGTGGGGGCGGCCGTGCCGGGCTCGTTGGCGGCTCCCGTGGGCGCGTCCACGTCGGTCCGCTTCAGGTCGGCGGGGGCCTCCGCGCCGGACACGTCGCTGGAAGGCTGCGCGGTGGGGGACGAGGGCGTGCTGCACGCCACCGGGCCGAGTACGAGCACGGCGGACAGGAGCAGGGAGCGGGCGTTCATGGCGACTCCGGGAAGGAGAACGGGGGTGCCCTCCTACAACGCGGGAGGGGCACGGCCGGGTCCACTCTGCCCGGCCGCGCGCCCGCCCACCAGGGCAACAGGGGCCTTTTTCCTGCATGTCCCACCTGGACACCCGGACAGTCCGGAACCGGGCGGAGCATGCCCATTAAGGGGTGCCAAGACGGTGGAAGGGCCCCCCCGTTCGTTGTACACCCGCGCCCCAAGAGATCGGCCTCCGGGGCCGTGACCTGTAAGGACGCCCACGATGGAATTCCGCATCGCCGCCGACGAGCTGAAGAAGGCCCTCTACCGCGCCCAGGGCATCGTGGAGCGCAAGACGACGATGCCCATCCTCGCCAACGTGCTGCTCACGGCGAACAAGGGCAGCATCACGGTCACGGCCTTCGACCTGGACATCGGCATCGTGTCCGAGCACCCGGCGGACGTGTCCAAGCCGGGCGCCGTCACCCTGAGCGCGAAGTACGTCTTCGACATCGTGCAGAACCTCCCGGACGCGGAGGTCACGCTCAAGAAGCTGGCGAACAACTACGTCGACATCTCCTCCGGCTCCGCGCACTTCAAGATCGTCGGCATGGCCGCCGAGGAGTACCCGAAGCTGCCCAAGGAGGAGAACGCTCCCCTGGTGCAGATCTCCGGCAACGTGCTGCTGGAGATGATCAAGAAGACCCAGTTCGCCATCTCCAGCGACGAGACGCGCTACATCCTCAACGGCGTCTTCTTCGAGCCCCAGTCCAGCGGCAAGGTTCGCATGGTGGCCACGGACGGCCACCGGCTGTCGCTCATCGAGCGCGAGATGTCCGGCGACTTCAAGCTCAAGAGCGGCGTCATCATCCCGCGCAAGGGCCTGATGGAGCTCAAGCGCCTGCTGGACGAGGCCCCGGACGCGGAGTGCCACCTGGGGTTCGCGGAGAACTCGGCGCTGTTCAAGAAGCCGGGCCTCACCATGGTGATGCGCCTCATCGACGGGCAGTTCCCGGAGTACCAGCGCGTCATCCCCAAGGAGGGCGAGAAGGTCGTCCTCGTGCCCAAGGTGCGCCTGCTGGAAGGCCTGAAGCGCATCGCGCTGCTGTCCGCGGACAAGAGCAACGCCATCCGCATCGGCCTGGAGAAGGGCAAGCTGCTCATCACCGCCAGCAACCCGGACCTGGGTGAGGCGCGTGACGCCCTGGACGTGGACTACCAGGGCAACGACATCACCATTGGCTTCAACGCCCGTTACCTCATGGACGTCCTGGGCGTGACGGAGACGGACGAGGTCAGCTTCGAACTGGGTGACGAGCACAGCCCGGGCGTGCTGCACGGCCCCGGCGACCGCAGCTTCACAGCCGTGGTCATGCCCATGCGCGTCTGAGCCGACACAGTCGTCCAACTTCCCACGTCGGCGGGACGTCACCGTTCCAAGTCCGACGCTCCGCGCCATGGGGAGGCCTGCGCCCGGCGCGAGGGGCCCTTATGATGAGGGCGTGGCCACCCGTCCAGACGACCTGAGAGCGCGGCTGGAGGACCGGGCGGACCTCCTGGAGGCCACGCGCCTGCGCTACCGCGCACTCAAGGGCGTACTGGAGTCCTTCTTCTGGAAGGACCGGATCCGCAACCACTTCGAGCTGCTGCGCGAGGTGGCCGCCGACCAGCCGGAGGTGGACGCGACGCTGGCCGCGATGAGGCGCCGCGTGGAGGCGGAAGGCTGGCCACCCAACGCCGCCCCCGTCCGGTTGATGCACGAGGTGGAGCGCCTGCGAGAGGCGGTGGAGCGCGCGGCCGAGAAGCGGCTGTCCGCCAGTGCCTCCCCGGGTTCCGACGACGAAGACACCGCGGAGGAGGACGGCGGCCCCACCACGCTGGGAGAGCGGCTGCTGCGCCTGGAGACGAAGGTGCTGGACGCGGCGCCATTCCTGGGCGGCCGCGTCTGGGCCCAGGCGGTGGAGCTGTTGCCGCGCAACCTGCCGGAGCTGCGCGCCGCATGCGCCGCGGGCGAGGTGTTCGAGCGAGTGTTCATGCGCCCGGTGACGGAAGGGGCGCCGGCCTTCTCCGACGATGAGGCGCGGGAGCTGGCCCGAGCGCTGCCGCTGGGCGCCGCCGCGCTGGTGGCGCTGTGGGAGCGGCTGGAGCGCTACGACAGCCGGGGACGGGTGAAGGACTTCCTCCAGCGGCGCATGCGGCGAGCACCGACGCGGGTGGCGCGCAGTGGGCCGGAGCTGCTGTTGCACGCGGCCTTCTGGCACGACGTGGCGCGGGTGCGGGTGCGCGCGGTGCTGGAGGCGGAGCTCGCGCCGGTGGTGCCGCGCGAAGCGGAACTGCCCACGCTGCTGTCCTGGCGGGCCGCACTGTCGGAAGACCCGGCGCTGCGACTGTCCGCGCGGAGCGTCTTCACGGAAGGGCGCGCGGGGTTGGTGGAGACGGCGGCGGCGCTGGCGGCCCTGTCTCGCGAGCGGCCCCGGGGCGCGTGGAGTGAAGAGGTGGCGTGGTCGCGGCTGGAGCAGGCCGCGATGAGGGCGCGCGCGGAGGAGGGGACGGAGGCGGAGGCCCTGCGGGACGCCCTGCGCCTCTTCGTGATGCTGCGAGGCCAGGCACGCACACCCGCGCGGCTGTTCTCGCCGGAGCACGCGAAGCCCGCGGGGGGCGACGTGGCTCGGAATGGGGACCTGGTGGCGCTGGTGCAGGCGGCGCGGCACGCGGCGCTGCGGCAGGGCGGCTGAAGACAGACACCGGTTTGAGGGGGGCGGAAGGCTTCTGTTAGGTTGGGTGGGCCCGTTTCCCTTTCTCTGTCGCAATCCCCGCCCATGACCCAGCCTGTTCCTCCGCCGTCCGATGACGCGGCGTCGCTCCAGTTCGACCGCGCCGAGTTCACCGAAGCCCCCTCGGCACCGAAGTGCTCCGTCTGTCAGCGCGCCATCAAGAGCGTGTATTACGACCTGAACACGCGCCTGCTGTGTCCCGCGTGCCGCGAGGACGTGGAGGCGGCGATGACGGGCGGCTCGAAGGCGAAGCGCTTCCTGACGGCGTCGGTGTTTGGCTTTGGAGCGGCCATCGCGGGGGCGCTCCTCTACTGGGGGGTGGGACTGACGGGCTACAACATCGGCCTCATCGCCATCGCGGTGGGGTGGATGGTGGGGACCGCGGTGTTCAAGGGCTCGGAGTCGCGCGGCGGCTGGGTCTACCAGGTGTTGGCGGTGGGGCTGACGTACTTCGCGGTGGCGGCCTCGCTCGCGCCGGATGTCTACAAGGAGCTCACGACGCAGCCTCCGGCCGAGGTGGCCACCGACGCGCCGGCGGAGGAAACGGAGGCGGTCTCCCCCGCGGTCAACGTGGTCCTCGCGGGAGTGATTTCCGTGGCTGCGCCGGTGCTGGTCGGAATCAACAGCCCCCTCTCCGGGCTCATCTACGGCTTCGCGTTGTTCGAGGCGTGGCGCCGCACGAAGCGGACGGAGCTGAACATCGCGGGGCCGTTCAAGCTGGCGGAGGCGCCGGCCGAGGGTGAAGCCGCACCGGCGGAGCAGGAGCGGTCCGTTGGCTGAGGCGCTCGCGGTATCGCTCCTCACGCAGCGGTGTGAGGGGTGTGGTTCGGAGCTGGCGCCCCGGCTGCTCACGTGTCCGTCGTGCCGGAAGCTGGTGCACGGGAAGCGACTGACGCAGCTGGCGGCGGATGCGCAGGCGGCGTCGCAGCGGGGCGCTCCGATGGAGGCGCTGGCGCTGTGGCGCGAGGCGCTGGAGTTGTTGCCGCCGGACACGGCGCAGCACGCGCAGGTGACGGCGCGGGTGACGGCGCTGAGTCAGCAGGCGGATGCGCTGGGGTTGGCGGCGCCGCTGGCGGAGGCGGAGCGCAAGCGTTCGGGGATGCCGAAGGTGTTGGCCAGCATGGGCGCGGTGGGCCTGATGCTGTGGAAGTTCAAGTTCGTGCTGGCGCTGCTGTTGGGCAAGGGGAAGCTGCTGCTGCTCGGGCTCACGAAGGCGAGCACGCTGTTCTCCATGCTGTTCGCGGTGAGCGTGTACTGGACGGTTTGGGGTTGGCGCTTCGCATTGGGAGTGGTGGCCTGCATCTACGTGCACGAGATAGGGCACGTGGCGGCGCTGCGGCGGCTGGGCATGAAGGCGGACGCGCCCATGTTCATCCCGGGCCTGGGGGCGTTCGTGCGCCTGAAGCAGAATCCAGTGGATGAGCGCGAGGATGCGCGCATGGGGCTCGCGGGGCCCATCTGGGGCAGCGTGGCGGTGGTGGTGACGTTGGTGGCGGCGGTGCTGACGGGGTGGAAGGTCCTGGGCGCCATCGCGCACTTCGCGGCATGGATGAACCTGTTCAACCTGGTGCCGGTGTGGCAGCTGGATGGTTCGCGAGGGTTCCGGGCCCTGGCGCGCCAACAGCGGTGGCTGGTGGTGGCCGTGGTGGGCGCGACGTGGTTCGCCACGGGAGAGAACATGCTCCTGCTCGTCGGAGGGGTGGCGGCATACCGAGCCCTGCTCACGCCTTCGTCGGAGAAGGGCGACCTGCGCACCCTGGTGGAGTTCATCGCGCTGGTGGTGGGCCTGGGCGCGCTGGGCTGGGCCGCGCAGCACTGGACGGGAGCGACGGCGAAGCTGTGAGAAGACTCCTGCCAATGTAATTCCCACGGTCTCCATCGTTTCCCTGGTGAGAGAGGGAGATTCAACGATGCTGACCGTGGCGCAGGCATTTGAAAGGTTCATGCAGTCCCTCGAATTGCGCGAGGGTGAGGAACGCGAGGCGAAACGGCAGGAGCGTCAGGTCTTCGACGCCGTGCGCCGCCATCTCGGGCCCAAGGAATCCATCCTCTCTGGGTCCTATGGCCGGAACACGGCCATCCGGCCTCTCCACGACATCGACCTCTTCCTTATCTTCCCAGGGGGAAATGGAAGGGGAGAGCCGCTCTCGCCCGAGGCGTTCCTGCTACGCGTGAAGCATGCGCTCGAGGCGGAGTTTCGCGGCAAGGAGGCGCGCTTGCAGAACCGCTCGGTCAATATTGACTTCACGGGGACGGGCATCGGTTTCGATGTGGTCCCTGCAATCGAAGACCCGAGGCAGCGAAACCTCTACCACATCCCTGATCTGGACAGGGACACGTGGATCCTGAGTGACCCCCGTCGTCATCAGGCGATCTGTGACGCCGCGAACGAGCGCGCGAAGAAGAAGCTGAAGCCGCTCATCAAGGCCGTCAAGCGCTGGAATCAGCAACAGGGCCGGCCGGCGCGTTCCTTTCAGCTGGAGGTCATGGCCTACGAAGGCATCGCCACCCTGCCACAGGGAGCCAGCTATGCAGAGGGCATGGCGCACCTGTTCAAGTTCATGAGCGGGCGCGTCGAAGAGACGTGCCTGGAGCCGGCGGGGATTGGGCCTCCCGTCAACGCTGGAATCAGCCAGGGAAAGCTCCAGCAGGCCCAACAACGGCTTTCAGGGGCGTTGCGCCAGGCGGCCTGGGCGCTTGAGCAGGAACGCAGGGGGCAGATGGCTTCGGCGAACGAGGTCTGGCGCGAGCTGTTGGGACCCGACTTTCCGGTGAGGTAGATGCCATGCCCCTGCCGCGCGAGCTGACGCTCCAGTTGTTGCGTTCAGACAATCCCGACCAGGCGTATGCCTTCAACGGCAAGTCGCAGGGCTATACCGCAATCGACATGAACGGTCGGCCCGGACACGCCGTGCTTCCTTGGGACAAGGTGGCATCCGTGCAGCAAGCCTTGACTCGGTCGCACATGACGGAGGTAGAGCAGGTCCAGGTGGGGACGCTGCTGCGTGAGTTTCTAGAGGGGGCCCTGAAGAATCTGGGAGGCTGGGCGGCTTACGAGGCGGAGTTGCGCCGGGCCGAAGCCCAGGGGGAACCCGTACTGCTGCGGCTACGGCTCAGCTCGGTGGAACTATTCAACCTTCCTTGGCCCTTGACCCGGCTCTCGGACCAGCGCCGGCTGGGAACTCTCAAGTCCTGTGTCATCGCGTTGGAGTGGGTCGGACAGCCTCGCTTTCCGTCTCCAGGGACAGAGCCTGGGAGAGTGTTGTTCGCTTGGTCGGACGCGGGCGGACCCGTTGGTGATGGTCAGCACCTGGATGCTCTACGGCGTGCCTGCCCTGATTTCGACTCACGCGTGGATGAGTGCCCGGGCGTGAGCCTTGCGGCGCTCCGGGAGCGTCTCGATACCGCAATGCATGAAGGCAGGCCGTACCGGATCCTCCACCTTCTCTGCCATGGGACGAGGCTGGGTGAAGGGAGCTATGGGCTGGTTGTGTCGGATCCAGCTTGCGGTCAGAGGCCAGTGCCCATTGGGCTACACGCCCTTCCGGACCTGCTGGGCGGTGCGCATGCAGCCAACCTCCACGCGGTAGTTGTGAGCGCCTGCCACAGTGGGCATCCCGGAGAAATGGGGAGCATGATTGGAGGCGTTGCGCTGCCCCTTCATCAGTTGGGGATTCCAACGGTTATCGCATCCTTGATGCCCCTCTCGGTGGCGGGCTCAGTGGCGCTGACAGGTGCGTTCTATCGGGAGCGCTGCCAGCAGAAGCGCTCCCTCCAGGAGGCCTATCAGGCTGCACTGGCAGCGCTTCCAGCCGGCTCGCTCGATTGGGCTTCGCTCCAGTTCCTCGTGTCCCCTTCGAAGGAGCCTGAGGTGGCGGAGGGCCAACGCGTGCTCTTTTCCGACAAGGAGGGGCTGCCCATGGAGTTCTCAGGTGATCTCTCCCTAGCGTACGAGCTGAACTACAACGTTCCATCGTCCACGGTGCAGCGAGCACTGGGGGCAGGCGCAAGGGCCGCCCAGGACGTTCTGGTCCTTCAACCGCTTGGCAAGGTGGGAGAGTTCCTGCCCTCTTCCCCCGCTGAATGGCGCAAGGCTCTTCACCGCGCGGAGGCACTCACTGAGGCCCTGGGACCCAGGACTTCCCAGGTTCATCTCTTCGGACGCGCGCCCCTGCCCTTGATGTTCCACCTGGGGTGGCGTTTGAGCCAGATGGGTCTCAAGGTCTACCAGCCGCGAAGAGCGGGGAGTGATGAGTGGAGCTGCTACTACGACTCGGGTAGGACCGTTCCCCTGCCAATGGAGCCGTACTTCAAACAGGAGCCCTGGCCGACTCCGGAATCCTGTCACGAAGCCGGGGGCCGCTTGGCCATCTCCGTGGAGGTATCCCTGCCTGTCATCGAAGCGGACCTCGCTCGCTGGCTAGGGCATGAGCGACCTCCAGTCCTCCTTCGCCTCGTCGTCGCTGGAGGACCCTCCCAGACCGCGTTGAAGGGACCCGACGACTCCGCCCGGGCAATGGATGAGTTCTGGCACTGCCTGGAGCGCATCCGGGAAACACTGCCCCAGGTACAGGAGATCTGGCTGGCAATGGCCTGTCCGGCCAGCCTCGCGGCGGCCCTGGGGCGTGCCTACAACCCGAAATCACAGCCCCGCCTCAGGCTCTTCAACTTCCGGAAAGGGCCCGAAGGGTACGTGGAGCTGCCCTGGAACCCGCAAGAGGCCCCGAAGAAGCGGCGGCGATGACCCACCGTGGTGCGCGCGAAGGCCGACGTAACATCCGCCTGGTCCTCCGTTTCCCTGGTGGGGAAGGACCGGAGATGCGGTCATGACGAACGCCGGGGAGCGCGTGGCCCTTAATTACGACCACTGGCAGGACAAGTACTACCAGCTGTTGATGCCCATCGCGGAGCGACTCTGCCGGGGTGCCAAGGGGCTGGATCCCAAGGACCTTGTGCAGGAGACCCTCCTGCGCTTCATCAAGCACGTCGCGGGCTCCCTGAACGACCAGGGAGATGAGTCCATGGATGGATGGCTCATTGCCGTGATGAACCGTCACTTCGTGGACCTGCAGCGGAGCGCCATGGGTCGGAAACGCGCCGAGGACGACCCGACCATCACCCGCTGGACCCTGGGGCAGGGGGAAAGCACGTCCACCTATGAGCGCATCACGTCAGAGCGCTTCGATCGGGCCGTGGACCAGCTCCCCCAACTGCAGCGCGTGACCTTCCTCCTCCATGTTCAGGGTCTGGGCAACCAGGAGATCGCCAGGCGCCTGGGCGTCAAGCCGAATGCCGTGGCCAAGCGCTTGTTCGATGCGCGCCAGCGGTTGAACGAACTCCTCCTGCCTTATGTCGATGAAGGAACCCACTGATGTCCAAGCCCTGCGACCAACTGCCGCTCTTCGCGGATGGAGACCTGCCGCTCGCGGAGTCCCAGGCGTTTGGCAGACACCTGGCGGACTGCGCGCACTGCCAGACGGAGCTGACGCGGCACCTTCAGCTTGATCAGATGGGACGGCGCTACCTGGAACGGCACGGGCCCATCACCATTCCGTGGCACGCCATGCCCCGCAACCGATGGCTCGCCGCAGGGGCGGTCCTGGTCGCGGTCGCGCTCGGTGTGCTCCTGGGCGTGGGTGGAGTGGGCCGGCGGGTGTCCTCCCCAGAGCCCGCGCTGTGGGCTGGGACGTCGCGGGCGTTGGAGGCACGTGTCACCTACCCGGGAGCGGACCAGTACCGCCGACCTGCCCAGTCGTTGATGGGTGGAGCCACGCCCGCCACTCCCACAGGTCGACCTCTGGCGGTGATGAGTGAGCTGGAGCGACGGGGAGACCTGTCCCAACTCGTGGCCGCGTACCTGACCGCGGGTCCCCCAGAGCCCGATAACGCGAGGGGGCTGCTGCAACGGATGCAAGCCGAGCGGCAGGGGGATCCGGCCGACGTGCTCAGCGACCTGGGCGCG
Organism: Corallococcus sp. AB030; assembly: GCF_003668965.1. Classification (NCBI taxonomy): domain Bacteria; kingdom Pseudomonadati; phylum Myxococcota; class Myxococcia; order Myxococcales; family Myxococcaceae; genus Corallococcus; species Corallococcus sp. AB030. The sequence goes on along the minus strand of NZ_RAWQ01000033.1, from coordinate 35,441 downwards.
GCCTCCTACGCCTCCGCGAAGAAGACCCAGGGGTCTGCCTCGACGCTGCTCGAACTTCGAGAGGCTTTGCGACTGCTCCATCAGGCCCTCTTGCTCAAGCCCACCCATCTCCAGGCACACTGGAACCGCGCACTCGTGTACCGGGACCTGGGCCTGCCGTTGCTGGCCATCCAGGACCTGGAGGCTGTCGAGGGGCAGGAGACCCACCCCGGCTGGCGTGCCGAGGCCCGTGAGAAGCGCTTGAAGCTCGCGGAAGTGACGACGCGTCAGCAGCGATGGGAGGCCGCGAACAGCGCCGGTGCCGAGCTCGTGGCGCGCGGTGCCCAGGCGCTCGATGAGGCCATGCGGTACGCCGACGTGCCGATGATGCGGCGTGACTTCTACCATGCGGTGCGAAGCCGCACCTCGCGCGAGGAGGTGCTCGCGCTCCTTCCTCTGGCGGAAGCCCTGGACGCGAAAGCGGGACAGCAGACCGTGCTGGCAGACTATCTCCGCACAGTCGCGAGCCGGGACTTTTCGCGCCGAGCCTCCCTGGCGGAGGCCTACGGCCGGTGGGTGCTGGGGACGGTGGAGCCCTCTGGAAAGGAAGCCCTGCTGCGCGCCTTCCTGGCCTCGAACGAGGAGGACATCACGCTGGGCGCGTTGGTGATGTTCTCTCCCCGCGGTCCCGACTCGGAGTATGGGGAGAAGCTGATCGCGTTGGGCAACAGCAGCCCGGACCCCTGGTTCAAGGTCCTGGCGCTTCAGGAACGCGCGGACCGCTCTCGCCAGAAGGATCGATATGACCTCGCGCTCTCGGACCTGAAGCAGGCGCTGGAGCTCTGCACACAGGAGCACCTCGTCTATCGGTGCACGGAGGTTCGCAACGACCTGGCATATGTGTCCGGCTGGCGCTTCCAGCTCCAGGATGCAGAGCGTTTCGCCCGTGAAGGGCTCACCCAGGCGCGGCTGGGGCAGTGGGAGCAGGAGCGCATGTTGCTCCAGGCGCTTGGCAGCGTGGCTCGCATGTCCGCGGATGTGACGTTGGGCCGGGCCTATTTCGGGGAGGCCTTGCTGATGGGGGGCGGGAAGGGGCTCGCGCGCGACATCCATGAGAATCTGGCGCATCTGGCCATCACGGCGCTGGAATTGGATGTGGCGCGGGACGAAATCAACCAGGCTCTGGCCACCGGCCTGCCGTTGACCCAGCATGGAGTGGCAGCACTGGCGGACATCGCCCGGACCCATCGTGTGCCCGGAGACGTGGAGGCCGTGCAGCAGGGCTTGGCTTCGGATCCCCCGGTGACGGAAGGCCAGCGCGCCTTCGTCAAATCCCTGCAGGGGCGATTCCTCCTCGATGTGGATCCGGCGCAAGGGCATGCGCTGCTGATGGACGCCATCGAACAGGCGACACGTGCCGAGGCTGCGGCCAGCGGGGCCGGTTGGACGGACATCACGGCGCAACATGCCCGCGCCTACGGCTTCACTTCCCTCATCTTTGACGATGCCCGGAGATCGGACTTCCCGGCGGCCCTCGCACGCTTTGGGAACGAGCTGGGCTTCGACACGCCGGGAAGTTGTGTCCTGGGCCTCACCGAGGACACGGAGCGACAGTTGTTGGTGGGTCGCGGCGCGGATGGACAGCTCCTGAAGCAGTACATCCCGACGCGGACAGAGCGGATGCCGGTGGACATGGCCGACGTGGTCCCCCCGGACATGGTGAAGGCCCTACGTCCCTGCGGCTCGGTGGATGTGCTGGCTCGGCCACCCCTCCAGGGCCGTTCGGGCCTGCTGCCCGCGGACATGGCCTGGCGCTACCGGGCACTGGCCGCGGCGCGACAGCCTCCGGTGGGGCGGGGCACCCACCTGGTCGTCAACGAGGTCCGTTACGCCGAACAGCGCAACGAATCGCCATTGCGGTGGACCGCGCGTATCACGCCCGACGAGGACCTGGTGACCCTGACAGACCTGGCGGCCACGCCCAGCCGCGTGCTGGCGGAAATGCCCAAGGCCTCGGAGATCGACCTGGCGACCCATGGGAAGGTCGCGCCGGGGCCGAAGAGCACCTACTTGTTGCTGGCGCCCGAGACGAACGGCTCGGACATGCTGACCGAGGAACTCATCCGCAAGATGAAGCTGCTCAAGGCCCCCCTGGTCATCCTCGCGGCCTGTGATGCGGCACGGGGCACGACGGCCCTCCACGAACTCGGCAGCCTCCCCAATGCCTTCCTGGCCGCAGGGGCTCGCGGCGTGGTGGCGGCGACCTTGCCCATCCCCGACGAAGACTCGTCCGTGTTCTTCGGGAACGTTCGGGACCGCCTTCGCGCGGGAAGCCCGCTTGGCACGGCGGTCCGCGACGAACGGCAGCAGTGGTTGCAGCGAAGTGCATCCAACAACTGGGTCAACGGGGTCCTGGTCTTCGAATAGGCAGAAGCCGCCCGAACGCAGTCAACATCTTTCAGGAGAAGAGACAATGCATGGGAAGGCATTGAAGCCACAGGTGTATTCGAAGTGGGATGGCCGCCCGTTCTTCGAGGGACAACCCGAGGAGGGACGTCAGGTCTACATCGAAACGTCCACGAAGGGGTTCGTCGGGTCTGGGGTAATGGACGGAGTGGACCGCATCCTCTTTGAAGTGCATGGCACTCATTTGGAGCGTCCCCGCTTCGAGGCCCAGGTGCGGTCGGAGAGCGCCGCGGTCTTCCTGGGTCCTCCGCCGACCGACACCAATGCGGGGGGCACCAAGGCGGGCTCCGGCACGGACCGTCCCGGCCTGACGCTCCCCGAGGCCGAGAAGGCGTCGGCGCTCCGCCAGGGCGCGGAGGGCACCGCGAAGGTTCCGGCGCCCGCCGAGCGGCTTCCCGACGCGAAGAAGGAGAAGCCGTGACCTTCCAGCTGCTGCTGGCCCATTCCGGGAGCGGAAGACCCGTCCTGGAAGAGGGCCTCCCCTGGGAAGCTTTCGCGGACGCGCCGGCGCCGGCGCCGGTGCCCATTCCCTCCCATCTCCACAACTTCGCGGGACCGCCTGACCAATTGCGTGAACAGCGCTGGGCGCTGCTGGTCCCGGACACGCCGCGGGGGCGGGCCGTGGAAGTCCGTCTCGCGCGCCTGTGCGAACTGCGGTCCCAGGAGCAGGGTGCTCCAGTGGAGACCTACCGGGTGCCGCCAGGAATGGATGCGGTCCAGGCTGACGACTTCCGTGTTCGGACGTTGCACTCCTGGTCGCGTCCCGAGCGGGACCATGCGAGGTATGTGTTGCTGGCGGGAGGGTTGGATGAACTCTCGCTGGAGCTACAGACATCCCTCGTGGAGGACGGTGGTTGCTTCGTGGGCCGCCTGGCGTTCGATGAAGAGGCGGACTACTCGTCCTACGTCGAGAAGGTCCTGGCTCACACCTGTGTCTCCGAGCCGCACCGGCGGGCCCGTGCGGTGTTCCTCGCCGTCAACGACATGTCGCTCGCCACGCGGATGGGGCAGCGAAATCTTGTCGCGCCGACCGTCGGGCGGTGCCGGGAGGAGCACGGTCAGAACCACTTCCCCGCGAGCGAGTTCCTGGAGGAGACGCTTCCGGAAGGGGGGCTGGAGCGGCTCCTTGAAGTGGCCGGAGCGGCTGTTCCGAGCCTGCTCTTCACGATGAGCCACGGACTGGGTGCACCCGAAGGAGGCTGGAGCAGCGCGCTGGGCCAGCGACAGGGGCAGGGCAACATGTACATGGGGGGAGGCGTGGTGTTGACGCCAGAGGAGCTCCGGCGCCGGCCGTTCCTGCCGGGCGGTGTCTGGTTCTACTTCGCCTGCTTCGGGGCGGGCACTCCGCTCCAGAGTGTGTATGAGCCCTGGATGAAGCAGTTTGTGGAGTCCGGGAAGGCGTCTCCACGCATCCTGGAGAGCATCCGCCAGTCACGCCCGCAGGACGGCCGCTCGTTCAGCGCGGCCCTGCCCCAGGCCGCGCTGGCGAATCCCGAAGGTCCGCTCGCGGTCATCGCCCACCTTGACATGGCCTGGATCCACGCCTTCCACGACGTGCTGACGGGTCAGTCCCATGCCTACCGGCTCGAGTCGGTGATGACGAAGTTGCTGCAGGGCTATCGCGCGGGCGTGTCTCTCCAGATGCTCCTTCGTCACGCGGGCCAGTTGGACGCACAGCTGAGCCGGCACTACCAGCAGGACGCCGCGAAGCCGTCCAAGGACCCCTTGCCGCTGGACGTGCGCATCCAGCGAGCACGCCTGTGGATGGAGCGGCACGACGTCACCCGCTACGTCCTCTTGGGCGACCCGGCGGTGCGGCTCGTGGAGCCAGGCTGAAGGCCGGTGATGGGCGCGGGTAATAACGGCCGCGCCCATCGTGATCTTCATGCCATGAGCAATCCTCTTCCCACCTACTTCATCGACTTCCTCCAGAAGATCCGTCCCACCCCCGCGCAGCGCGCCGACATGATCCAGGGACACTCGCTGCTCCGGAAGCGCCTGCAGGAGGACACGGTTCTGGTTCCCGGGTTCGTCGGCATGTTCCTGCAGGGCAGCTACAAGCGGCGCACGGCGGTACGCCCCAAAGATGGGAACCGCGCGGATGTTGACCTCGTCGTGGTGACCCGGATGAAGGAGTCCGAGTTCACGCCCGACCAGGCGATGGACTGCTTCGAGCCCTTCCTGAAGCAGCACTACCCGGGAAAGTACCAGCGGCAGGGCCGCTCCTTCGGTATCGAGATGTACAGCGTCGAGATGGATCTCGTCATCACTGCGGCGCCGACGGAGGCGGAGGCCGGCATCTACAGCGACCTTGCGAAGGGTGAAACGCTGGTTCGTCTTGACGAGGAGTCTTCGGAAGAGCCCTTGATCAAATCCGATCAGGAGGAGGAGATCTGGAAGGCGCATTTGCTGCGCATTCCCGACAGGGCGGCGGGGGCCTGGCAGGACACCCATCCGCTCGCGCAGCTGCGCTGGACGAATCAGAAGAACGCTCGGACCTCCGGCCACTTCGTCAACGTCGTCAAGGCGCTCAAATGGTGGCGGTTGGTCCACCTGAAGGAGCTTCCCGAACGCCCCAAGAGCTATCCCCTGGAGCACCTGCTGGGAGATTGCTGTCCCGAGGGCATCACGTCCGTGGCCGAGGGCGTGGTGCGGACCCTGGAGGACTTCCATCGTCGCTATGGAGGGCATGTGGCTGCCGCGCAGGTTCCGTACGCGCAGGACCGGGGCGTGGACCAGAACGTCATGGCACGCATTTCCAGCGATGACTTCTCGAAGTTCCATACCCAGGTGGGCGTCGCCGCGAAGCTGGCGCGCAAGGCCTTCGAGTCCCCCGACGCCCAGACTGCGGCGCCGCTATGGCGGGAGCTCTTCGGAGACAAGTTCCCTTCCGCGCCCGAAGGAGGACCGAAGAAGTCGTTCACTCCCCATGAGGGAGGAAGCGGGAGCGTGGATTCCGGCAGGTTCGCGTGAAGCAGGTGCCGGAGCTGACGGAGGACCTGCGCATGGGGCGGCGGGTTCTGGATGGTCGATCCGACGTCGTGCTGCTCGGTGACCTGTGGTGGGACTCGGAGACGTCGGTCTGGGTGCTTCCGCTGCGCGTGCGGGCTGATACTCGGGGAAGCACCATTCCTGAGTGGACGGAGTGGTACTTCTTCATCGACGCGAGCTATCCCCTGGGGCGCATCGACGTTCATCCGTCGAAGACCGGGAGCCTCGAAAAAACCTATCCGCACCAGCGGTTGAACACGCCGGGGCCGGCCACCCGGCCCTGGCGCGATGGGCTGCTGTGCCTCCAGACGGGAAGGGCGTCTCTCGGCTTCAGGGTGGAGGAAGAGGAGGCTCGCGATGCCGCGGGCCGACTCGAGTGGTATGTCCACGCGCTTCAGGAGTGGCTCATGGCCGCGGCGCGCGGTCAGCTCCTTGCCCCGGGACAGCCCTTCGAGCTTCCGGACCTGCCTATTCGGGACCGTGCCCGGGTGGTCTTCAGTGAAGGTCCCGAGACGTTCTCCCTCTGGAACGCGCTCACGGATTCACGCGGGTGGGCAGAACTGGTGCCCTTGCCCGGCAACCCACGGGTGTTCGCGGTGCGCGCCTTCTATTCGTTCGAGGGGCACTGGCTGTTCTCACTGGAATGGGGAGATCTTCTCAACAGGGTCCCGCGCAAGCGACGTGTGCGGATTCCATGGATGCGCTGCAAGGAACTCCCCCTGCTCCCTGTCCACGCCGCGCCCACCACCTGGCAGGACCTGGAGCGCGCAGCCAAGGCCCAGCATTGGGACTTGAGGGACGACTTGATGGCGTTCGCTGAGCGACTCCGGGATGGAACGAGGCACCTCTGCCTCATGGGCTTCCCTGTGTCCGCGAGGGTAGGAGAGCCCGCCGTGCGGACGCACTGGTGGGCGGCGCGGCTGCCGGTCTTCTCCCACGGAGACGTGGCGCTGCGCGGGTACTCTCGCACCGTGCGGAACCGTCAGGCGTATGACCTGACGAACCTGTTCGCCAGACCGCTGCCTGTGGATTGGCTCCAGACCGATGACTGGGCTCCCGAGGAGCTTCGCAGCCGTGGGGCGCTGCCGGAGGAACTGCGGCGTTCATGGATCCTGCTGCTCGGTGCGGGATCGCTGGGGTCCGCGGTCGCGGAGATGCTGGTGCGAGGAGGCGTGTGCCGACTGGTCGTCATGGACCCTGACATCGTCGAGGGTGGCAACCTGGTGCGGCACACGCTGGACCTGACGGAGGTGGGAGCCTCCAAGGCCCGCGCACTCGCGGAGCGGTTGCGTTCCATCAGCCCGGACCTCCAGGTGCATGCCCTTGCGCAGTCGTTGGAACTGGCGCCCCAGCAGCCCCACTGGCTCGTGTCCCGGTGCGAAACGGTCATCGACTGCACTGCTTCCAATGATGTCCTCGAAGCGCTGGCGCGAATCACCTGGGATGAGCCCCGGCTCTTCTTCTCCGCGTCCTTTGGCGTAGGGGCGCGGCGGGTCCTGTGCTTCAGCGCCACTGGCACATCTTTTCCCGTGAAGTCTTTCTGGGCGCAGTGCGGGGAATGGATCCGCGAGGACTACAAGGAGTTGCTTCGCACGGACCTGCCACGAGAGGGCGTTGGGTGCTGGCATCCGGTCTTTCCTGCTCGGGCGGATGACGTGATGCTGGCTGCGGCCCTCACCGTGAAGGCATTGGTGCGGTCCGCGAAGCTGCGCCCCATGACCCGGGTGGAGACGTATTCCCGCGAAGGGACAGACGATGACTTCCAGGGGGTACGCCGAGGGGACGGCACAGATGCGCATGCCGGACCTTGAGTTTCATTCAGAGGATGCGTGCTTCCAGGTGCACCTGCCCCAACCCCTGCTGCGAAAGCTGCTCAAGCTCTGCCGGGCTTCTGAGCAGCACGAGACAGGCGGTATCCTGGTGGGGCACTACTCCGAGGCGCTCGACTGCGCCCGGGTTCGCAGGGTGTCCAGCCCACCGCCGGATTCGAAGCGAGGACTGGCATGGTTCGAGCGTGGAACGAAAGGACTGCAGGCGCTACTCGACCGCAGCTGGAGTTCCCGCCGCGACCACTACCTCGGGGAGTGGCATTTCCACCCGTTCGCGGCGCCGATCCCCAGTGCAACGGACTTGAGGCAGCTCATGTCGATTGCCCGCGATCCTCGCTATCGGTGTCCGGAGCCGTTGTTGCTGATTGTCGGTGGGGACCCGGCGGGAGAATGGTCCGTCAGTGTCCACGTCGTTCCCCGAGATGCCGAGGCGGTCCCGCTGCCGCGGGTGTGAGTGCGTCTTGGGGCGTGTCATTCCTGAGCTGTCATCCGTTTTTCATGTGACGTGACCCCATGGGCGAACAAAGCGCATCTCGAATGCAGGGCGACCGCTACCAGCACCTCTTCAGCTGGTACGTGTTGCTGTCGCTGCTGGACGAAGACAGTCCGTTCGCGTCCGCCTTCGTCGAACATCCCGAGGCGGGCGCGGCGGACGACGTCACCCTGCACCCTCGCCCTGGTATGAAAGCGGCCAGCCGGTACATGCAGGTGAAATGGCATGTGGACCACCGGGCGCTCTACACGCTGGAAGGGTTGACGGAAACGGTCGGCCGGGGACGGTCGCTCCTCCAGAAGCTCTTCGCGTCCTGGAAGACACTGCGCGAACAGGGGCCCGTGGAGGTGTGGCTGGTGAGCAACTGGCCCGCGGATCCAGAGCTGGGTCGATACCTCCAGGGGCGGGACTGGAGCCTCACCGAGGACTTCTTCGCGGAGGCTCCGACCGGGGTGCTGAAGATGGCTCGGATGCGATGGCTGGAGCACCTGGGGGTGGAGTGGGACGTCCTGCGCGTCTTCTGCGCGGACCTGCGGTTCCGCCTGGGCCTGGCGAGCATGGTGGAAATGGAAGAGCGCGTGGATGAGCGCATGCGCATGCACGGGCTGAGGCAGGGCCCGGAGCCCCGGGCCATCGCGTTGGATGGGATTCGGGAGTGGATCGAGGCCGGTGGCGAGGCCAAGCGGTTGGATAGGGCGAAGCTCCAGGTCTTCATCCGGGAGCGTGGGCTTCTGTCGCCGAGGACCGACACCCCAGGCGTGGGGTTGTGGATCCACGGGTGGGCCAGGCGCCAGTGGCGCGAACCACCGATGGTGGAATTGGACTGGACGCAGCAGTTCAACAGGGAAACCCGAGAAGTGCCGTCGGAGGCGGTCTGGCGTGAGCGATTGCTTCCTGAACTGCGAGAGGCCCGAGGCAGGCTGGCATCCCGACCACCGGAGGCGCTGATCGACTTCCGGGGCAAGGTGCCGTTGTCGGTTTCGCTGGCCGTGGGTGCCTGTTTCCCGGAAGTCGCGGGCGATCGCTTCCGGGTGGAACAGGCAACACGCGGCGAAACGGTGCTGTGGCGCTCGGACGCGACGCCAACGCGGCGGGAGCTGCGAAGCACCGAGCGAGAGGGAACACCGGACGCGAAGGACCTGCTGGTGGTGTTTCAACTCACGGGTGACGCGGGCCCGGACGTGGAGCGGTTCGAAGCCGAGCATCAGGGGCGCTTCCGCGCGGTCCTGGTGCTGGAGCCGGATGGAGGGCCGCACGATGGTGCGGTGGGCTCTGACGGAGACGCAGTCGCCTTCGCGGTGCGGGCACGTGAACTCATCCGTCAGTCCCGCGTCCGGTTTCGCACCGCCACCACGCACCTCATCCCCTACGCCCCAGCAGGCTGCTGCCTCTTTCTGGGCCAACGCCTCAATGCGATGGGCCTGGTGGTGGCCTACGAGCGGACTGCCAAGGGCGGTTACGTCCCTTTCTGGATGATGGAAACCGGGTGAAGGTCCATCCGCCTTCCAGTCGGCGCCACTCGCGAAGCCCCTCTCTGCTGTCCGCCTTCGTCGAGGGCCGTCAAGTCAGACCACCCTGGTAGTCATTGTCTCGCATGGCTGCGCGGTGGCTTCACGCAAGGCGAGGGGGCGATTCATGGGCGGAAGATGGGGCGTGGTGCTGTGTCTTCTGTTCTGGGCATGGCCTGACCGAGTGGCCGCACAGGAACTGGAACCGCCCAATGCCGCGGAGGACTGGCACTTCCTGACCCGGCTCGACGTGTCGACCCTGGCCCTGCTGCCTGGCGGCGACAGCGGGACACGCGAAGGTTTCATCCAGTTCGGTCCTACCCTGATGCTGGATGGTGGCGCGGGGTTCGGCGTCAACCTGGGGGCGCCGGTGCGGCTGCGCCTGTGGGGCGGCGTACGGAACGCGGGTGCCTTCCGCCAGGAAGACTGGGACAGTCTGTCCGACTGGGGGCAACTGATTCGGGCCCTCAAGCTGGGGTCGAATGAAGCGCCCCTGTCGCTGTGGATGGGGGCGCTGGAGCGCTACAGCCTGCTGTCCGGGCACCTTGTGCGGCGCTACTCCAACCGCATCAACCCCGACTACCACCCGGCGGGTGGCTTCCTCACCGGGACGCTCGGCCCCCTCTACGTGGAGGCGTTTGCCTCGGACGTCCTGGGTGCTCGGCTCTTCGGGGCGGAAGCCGAGGTGGACCTGGAGCACGTCCTCTTCGGGCGGCCCGTCCAGGCCGGAGGATACACGCTGGCCGTGTCCGCGGTGCACGAGAGTGGCAAGGGAGAGGGGACCTCGCCCAAGGTCACGCTGGCCCACCTGGATGGGACCGCGATGGTGTGGACGCGTCCGGGCTTCGAACTGCACCTGCTGGCCGGCTGGGGAGGCCAGCCTGGAACGGGTGGCGCATGGGGCGCGGTGGCCGGAATCGGTGCGGACGTGGAGAGCCCCGCGTTGAATGCGCGGCTGCGCTTGGAGGCGCGGCGGCAGCACGGAGGCTTCCGCCAAGATGCCTTTGGCCCGGACTACGAGCTGGCGCGCTTTCGGGCGGTGGGCGCTTCCAGTCAGCCCCTGGCGAAGGCGTCATTCCCGGACGGGGGATCTGTCTACGCCGAGGCAGACGTGAGCTGGGACGCAGAGCAGTTGGTGGGAAGGGTGCATCGGCACCTGACCTTCTCCTGGGCGGTGGAGGTCTTCACCTGGGGGCGCGTGGACACGGACGGACGCCTCGCGCTCCAGCTCTTCGATCGGAACCTGGAACTCGCCGCGAGCGTGCTGGGAATGGGCCTGGGCCAGCCGGGGGCCCGTGTCCTCGTGTCCGGAGACCTGCGCTGGCGCTTCGCAGGCAGGCTGTACGCGCTGGGGCAGGGAGGGACGCTGTTGTTCCCGGAGGCGGACGGGGCGCTGCGTCCGGGTGCCTATGCCTCGCTGGGTGTGGGAGTCGACAATGCGCGCTGAGGTGATGCTGCTGAGCGCGGTCCTGCTCGTCACGGGCTGTGTTTCCACAAGGCCGCAGTCCGGGCACTCCAGCGTCCTCAATCGAGGCTCGGGGGTCGCGCCCTTGCGTCGTCATCACGCAGAGCGCTCCCTGGACACGGAAGCCGCACGGAGCACACGGAGCCAGGTCGCCGCGCGGGCCGTCCGTCACGGCACCGAGGAGGCTGATGCCTTCGAGCGTTTGTTGATGCTCGCGGGGCTGGCCCCCTGGGACGAACTGCCCCTGCGTGCGTCCGCGCTGACGCCAACGCAGGCCGCGCGATTGTTGTCGGTGTTGCTGAAGAAGCCCGTGACCCTGGGCAACTTCCCGCCTCGCATGGGCGCGAGCCTGCTGCTGCGTGAGGTGCTGGAGGGCAGCAGCGTGTCGCGGGAAGAGCTCTTGCGCCGGACGACCCGCCTCGAACGGCTCGCGGTGTTGAGGCCCGACGGCTATCTCGCGTGGGTCATCAACGGGCGTACGCAGCAACGCGTGGGGCCGGTGGAGTGGAAGGACGGAGCCTTCGTCGCGCTGGGCTTCGAGCTGGGGCGCTTCTACGTCAACACCGGTGGCGTGTTCCGGCCGACGGGTGAGCAGCTCCAGCCCGTGTTCAATGGGTTCGTCGTGGAGGTGTACGACGACGCGGACATCCTCGGCCGCTCACTGGACGGCGACGGGGACGCGTTCTTCGAACTGGCCATGTCCATCGGGAAGTTCCTCACCGCTCCAACGGACAGCCTCCTGGCTCTTCAACACCTGCCAGAGGGCATCGCCGCCCTCGTCGCTTCCTCGCCCGAGTACCTGGAGCGCTTCACCTTCATGACGCGAGGAGAGCAGGTCAGGGCAGTCGCGAAGCTGTTGACGGCGCTCTATGCCGGAGGAGGTGTCGCGAAGGGCTCCACTGGCGCTCTGACCACGGCGATGGGAGGCGCGGACGCCATGCTCCCCGTGCTGTCCCTCACCGGCGAGGGGGCGCTGGTGATGGAGCGCGTCGCGATTCCAGTGGGACGGATGGCCCACGCGGTGGGGACAGGTGTTGGAGGGCTGTATGTCCTTGCCTCGGCGGAGCCAGGGGGCGGAAGCGGCTTGAAGGTCGCGCCACCCGAGCGTGTGGTGAACGACCTCAAGGACTTCTCGGGGAAGCGATTCCAGGCGGGCGCAGAGACGTTCCTTCTCGACAAGAAAGGGCTCCAGCACATCCTCGAGCGGCATCACCCCCGGTATTGGGATGGGACGACGAAAGAGGCGCAGAGTTTCTTTGGCGCGAAGATGGGCTTCGAGGACGTGATTCGTGCCATCGAGGCGGTCCTTCAGCAGAACCGGGCGCGGATGGTCGGGCGAGGAACACGCGGGATGTACCAACTGAGGGGGACTGTCGATGGAGTAGAGTACGTCCTGGGACTCAACCAGGGCCGAGTCGGTCAGTTCTACCCCCGATAGGTGAAGCAAGACGCATGGTCCAGATCGCCACCTACTTCAGGCAAGGAGAGGTCTTCGTACCAATCGATGCCTTCGTCGGCCCCATCCCCGACGAGGACTACATCGAGGGCGCGATGGAATTCTCCATGGGTGGGCGCTCGATGTTGACCCGCCAGGAGTGGGACTACATCGATCAGCTGTGGGCCTATCTCGTTGGAGGAGTGGCCGACCTTCAAAGGGGGGAAACGTTCCAGACCTTCTTCCCCGATCAACCCATCGAACTGAGCATCACACCCGATGGGGTCGGTGGGCATGCCACGATGCGTGTCGTCATCGGGGGAGACGTTCGCGAGGCATCCGTAGAACTCGCCGTCCTTGTTGCCGAGGTCCTGAAGGAGGCCAGGCACTTCTTCGAGCGGATTCAGAAGGTGCTGCCCCGGGAGGCCTACCAACAGACACTCCAGGAAATCTCCACGCTGGAGCGGATGCAGGGCTCAGCCTGAAGCCGCGCGCTTCCACCCGCCCCCACCAACCGAGCGTCACCCGCTGAATCCCGCGCCCCGCCGGCCGCCGCATCTGTAGTACGAAGGTCGGCCCCTTCACGGTGACGCTGTGCGCCTCCTCTCGCTCCAGGTCCAGGACTTCCGCAACCTCCCGGCGGTGCAGCTCGCACCCAGCCCCCACTCGACCATCGCCGTGGGCCAGAACGGGCAGGGGAAGACCAACCTCCTGGAGGCGCTCTACTTCCTCGCCACCCTCAAGCCCCTCCGCGCCGGACGCCTCTCCGAACTCGTCCGCTGGGGCTCCCAGGCCGCTCGCGTCACCGGCCGCTTCCTCCTCAAGGGCGCCGAGCGCGAAATCTCCGTCGAGGTCGGCGGCGGTACCCGCCAGGCCCTCGTGGACGGCAAGAAGGCCGCCAGCCTCGAGGACTACTTCGGCGGCGTCTCCGTCGTCGCCTTCACCCCGGATGACCTGGAGGTCATCAAGGGCGGCCCCGACTCCCGCCGCGCGTTCCTCGACCGCGCCGTCTTCAACCGCTTCCCCGCCTTCCTCCGGGAAAGCCGCGAGTACGCCCGCGCCCTCAAGAACCGCAACCGCCTGCTGCGTGACGGCGCCACCGTCGACGCCGCGTACCTCGACGCTTACGACGAGACCCTCGCCCGCGCGGGCGCACGCCTCTACGCCCGCCGCCGCTCGCTGATGGCCGAGCTCGCGCCCCGCGCCCAGGCCACCTTCGCGTCCATCGGCCGCACCGTGGACCCCGCCGTCTACGGCTACCACCCCGCGCACCTCGGCGCCGACTTCGCCCACGCCGACGAGGCCGCCCTCGCCTCCGCCCTGCGCGAAGCCCTCTCCGCGCGCCTGCGCCGTGACCTGGACCGCGGCTTCACCTCCGTGGGCCCGCATGTGGACGACGTGTCCGTGACGCTGGGCGGCCGCAGCGCTCGCGCCTATGCGAGCCAGGGCCAGCAGCGCGCTTTGGTGCTGGGTTGGAAGATTGCCGAGATTGAAAACCTGGAGGCCGCCATGGGCTTCCTCCCCCTGCTGCTGCTGGATGACGTCTCCAGCGAGCTGGACCCCGAGCGCAATGCCTATCTCATGGGCTACCTCGCCCGGAGCGGCGCGCAGGTCTTCCTCACCACCACCGACGCGGGGCTCGTCCGAGCCGCCGCCGCCAGTGACTCCCTCTGGCTCACCGTCCACGCGGGACAGGTGGCCACCGAGCCTCCGTCACAACCCTAGTGCACCCGCCGCCGGTGCCAGGGCCAGTGCACCGACCGGCGCGGATGGTGGGGCAATTCCTGCCGCGTCACGTGCCCGAAGTACTCGAAGCGGAACTCCGCCCAGAGCAGCCCGAACGCCACCGCGAACAGGAACACCGCCATCGTCAGCCACCACACGGTGCTCGTCGCCAACGCGACGATGAACAACACCCCCAGCGCCGCCGCCACCCCCAGCGACACGTCGCGCAGGCGCTTCGACTCGCTGAACGCCATCCCCATCGCCAGCATGGAGAGCGCCAGGAGCGGCCACGCCAGCCAGTACGAAGTGCGCGCGTACAGGTTGGCAATCGACAGCAGGAACAACCCGAATCCGAATATCGCCAGTCCGCCGTCCATCGAATCCTCCTCGGGAGAATCCCCGGCTCCCGGCTGAACATGGGACCTCCTCTTGTCCCCATGCACCCCGACTCCCCCAGTCCGACCGGGGACACGGCGGGAGAGCGACCCCGGTACCTCCTCCGGAATAGACGACGCCTGGCCCCGGTCTCCTTCGTGTTCCCACGAACGCGTGCGCACCTGTCGCCCGGAGCCCGTTCGGGGTGCCGGGCCCTCGGCAGGCGCGCGTCCGTGAGTCGACGTTCGCTCCGACGAAGTTCTTGCGGACCTGCCGGGCGTGCACCATGACCATGCCCGCCGTCCCACCGGGCGGACCCGGGACGAACGAAATGGTGCCATGTCGCGCTTGCTGCTGACGCTCGTGCTGTCCGCCCTCCTCGCGGGGTGCCACCGCGCGACGTTCGAGGACTCGGTGCTCCGGAAGTCCGACGTGAAGTACCGCGTCGGCCCGCTGTCCAACGACGTCTGGGAGCGCCGCGGCTTCGACGACAACGACCTGGCCTTCGTGGAGCGCGGCGACACCGGCCGCGTCATCGCCACCAACTCCACGTGCCGGGACCATGACGACCCGTCCCTCCAGGTCCTCACGAAGCACCTGCTCATGGGCTTCACCGAGCGCCAGGACCTGGGCCAGCGCACCTTCACCCTGGACGACCGCGAGGCCCTGCGAAGCCGCTACGTCGCGAAGCTCGATGGCGTGCCCGTGTCCCTGGAGCTCGTGGTGGTGAAGAAGGACAACTGCGTCTTCGACTTCAGCTACGTCGCCCCCGTGGGCGCCGCCGACGCGCGCATGGCGGACTTCGAAAGCCTCTTCCAGGGCTTCCGCGCGGAGCGCCAGCGATGATGCCCGAGGGGAAGCTCTTCTCCGGCGGCACCAGCCTCAAGGAGCGCCTGCGCGAGCGCATGGAGTCCCTGGGTGCCCTGTCCGTCATGACGGGCCAGGTGTTCAGCCGCGCCGTGCGCCCCCCCTACGACTGGGCCGGCCTCGTCTTCCACACCGAATCCCTGGGCGTGCGCTCGCTGCCCATCGCGCTGCTCACCGCGACGTTCGCCGGGCTCGTCATCTCGCTCCAGTTCGGCTACTTCCTCGCGCGCTTCGGCGTGCAGTACACCGTGGGCCGCGTCGTCATCCTCACGCTGTTCCGGGAGCTGGCCCCCGTGCTCACCGCCCTCACGGTGGGTGCGCGCATCGGGTCCGGCATCGCCGCGGAGCTGGGCTCCATGACCGTGACGGAGCAGGTGGACGCCATCCGCGCGCTGGGCGCGGATCCGTTGCGCAAGCTGGTGGTTCCGCGCGTGTTCGCGTGCCTCATCGTGATGCCGGTGCTCACCGTGTTCTCGGACGTGGTGGGCCTGGTGGGCGGCGCGCTGGTGGTGCGTTCCCAGTACGGCATCTCCCTGGACCAGTTCTTCCAGGGTGCGCTGGACGCGGTGCTGATGGGCGACTTCGTCTCCGGCGTCATCAAGGGCGCCGTGTTCGGGCTCATCATCGGCCTGGTCGGCTGCTTCAAGGGGCTGGCGGTGGAGGGCGGCACGGAGGGCGTGGGCCGCGCCACCACGCAGACGGTGGCCATCACCTCCGTCACCGTGTGCCTGGCGGACTTCTTCATCACGAAAATCACGCTCTACTTCTGAAGCCGCCCGCACCATGCGCAAGGCCCGCCACCACCACCAAGACCCCGCTGTCCCGTTCAGCTTCCGCAAGCCCACGCCGGGCGAGGAGCTCATCCGCTTCGACGGGCTCATGAAGCAGTTCGGACCCAAGCGCATCTACGACGGCGTGGACCTGGACGTGCGCGCCGGGGAGACGCTGGTGGTGCTGGGCGGCTCCGGCGTGGGCAAGAGCGTGCTGCTCAAGTGCCTCATCGGCCTGCTGCACCCGGACGGCGGCAGCATCCTGTTCGAAGGCTACGACCTGGCGAAGTTCTCCGAGGCGCAGTTCCTGGAGGTCCGCAAGCACGTGGCCATGGTGTTCCAGGGCGCGGCGCTGTTCGACTCGCTCAGCGTGGCGGACAACGTGGCGTACCCGCTGCGCGAACACTTCCCCACCATGTCCCGCGCGGAGATCCAGAAGCGCGTGGCGGAGAAGCTGGAGCTGGTGGACCTGCCCAACACGGAGAAGCTGATGCCGTCGGACTTGTCCGGCGGCATGCGCAAGCGCGTGGGCCTGGCGCGCGCCATCGCCACGGAGCCGGAGGTCATCCTCTGGGACGAGCCCACGACGGGCCTGGACCCCGTCACCACGCAGACCATCAACGAGTTGATTGAGTCGATGAAGCAGCGCCTGGGCGCCACTTCCATTGTCGTCACGCACGACATGGTGAGCGCCTTCGTGCTGGCGGACCGGATGGCCATGCTGGCCAACCGGAAGATCGTCCAGGTAGGCACCCCGGAGGAGATGCGCCGCTCCCAGGTGCCGGAGGTGCGCGCCTTCATCGACGCGCGCCGCCTGGAGTTGAACCCCCGGGGAACACCATGAGTCTCTTCACGTCGACCTCGAAGGAGAAACGCCTGGCCGTGCGAGCAGGCCTCTTCGTCGCCGTTGGCCTCGCCGTGGCAGGCGTCGTCGTCTTCTTCATCGGCCGCGAGTCCAACCTCTTCCAGCGCCAGGTCATCTTCCACACCTACTTCCCGAGCGTGGACGGCCTGAGCGACCAGTCCCCTGTGTGGATTGGCGGCCTGAAGGTGGGCCGCGTGAACAGCGTGTCCTTCTCCCAGGACCTGAAGGACAGCCGCCTGCAGGTGGAGCTCCAGGTGGCCAGCGCCTACGCCAGCCGCATCCGCGCGGACTCCGTGGCCCGCCTCACCAGCATGGGCGTCCTGGGCGACAAGGCGGTGGACATCTCCCTGGGCAGCGCGGACAAGCCCGCCGTGGAGCCCGGCGGCGTCATCCAGTCCAGCAGCGGCGGGGACCTGTCCAGTCTCATGTCCAGCGCCAGCCGCGTGATGGAGAACTCCGTCGAAATCAGCGAGTCCCTCAAGGACGCCGTGAAGGCCTACTCGAACCCGGACCTGTCGCGGGACCTGGCCCGGAGCATCGCCTCGCTGCGCAAAATCATAGAGGAGGTGGAGAAGGGCAACGGCGCCCTGCACGCGCTCATCTATGACCCGCGCACGGGCCAGGAGGTGAACACGCTGCTCGCCAACGCGTCCGGCGCCGCGAAGCGCATGGACGGCGCCCTGGGCCACGTGGAGGCCATCCTGGCCGAGGTCCGCCGCGGCGACGGCACCGCGCACGCGCTCATCTACGGGCAGGACGGCGCGGTGGCCATGCGTGAGCTGGGCGCGGCCGCCGGCCAGCTCGCGGGCCTGCTGGAGGACGCGAAGAAGAGCCCCAACGGCGCCGTGCACCAGCTCATCTACGGCGACGCCAAGGGCATGTTCGCGGACCTGGGCAGCGCCGCCGCGGACATCAAGACCATCACCGCCACCGTGGCCAAGGGCGACGGCACCCTGGGCGCGCTCGTCAACGACCCCACCGTCTACGACGACCTGCGCGAGGTGCTGGGCAACGTGAAGCGCAACCGCATCCTCCGCGCCCTGGTGCGCTTCTCCGTGAGCAACCGCGAGTCCCTGGACCAGGTGGGCGCCCCCCAGACGGCGCCCACCCCGCTCACGCCCGCCCCGGACGCGGGTGACGCTCCCGCTCCGACGCCCTGAGTAACTGTTTGAGCACATACTGTTTTACGATGTTTCCAGGACTGTCCGTGGATTGACTCTGGAGTCACTAAAATCGTATTCCTGCTCCCCCCTACTTTTCGAGGAGTTGGGAAACCATGCTTCGTCACGTCGCGCAGCGCAGTGGCCGTATCGCGGTGGTCGTTGGCACCCTGATGTCCCTGGTGGGCTGTAACAACAATGCCCCGACCACCGAGGAGCAGACTCCCGCTCCCGCGGAGGAGACCACCAACGCGCAGGCCATCCCGCACCGTGGTTGTGCGACCGTTGAGCCGTCGGCTGACGAGAAGCTGGAGATCGAGGCGGCGATCGCGGGCCGCGTGTCGGCCAAGCGCGCGGTGGGTTCGGTGAACGTGCCCGTCTACTTCCACGTCATCCGCAAGGGCACGGGCGTCGCCAACGGCGACGTTCCGGACTCGCAGATCACCGCGCAGATGAACGTGCTGAACGCGGCGTACGCCAACACCCCGTTCAAGTTCACGCTGGCCGGCACGGACCGCACGACCAACACGTCCTGGTTCGCCCTGGCGCAGGGCAGCACCAACGAGAAGAACATGAAGAACACCCTGCGCAAGGGTGGCAAGGAGTCGCTGAACATCTACACGGCGAACCTCAGCGGCGGCCTGCTGGGCTGGGCGACCTTCCCCTCCAGCTACAGCAGCCAGCCGAAGATGGACGGCGTGGTCATGCTCTACAGCAGCGTCCCCGGCGGCACGGCGTCCCCCTACAACCTGGGCGACACGGGCACGCACGAAGTCGGCCACTGGGTGGGCCTGTACCACACGTTCCAGGGCGGCTGCTCCGCCTCGGGTGACTCCGTCAGCGACACGCCTCCGGAGGCCTCGCCCGCGTACGGCTGCCCCGCCGGCCGTGACACCTGCTCCGGTGGCGGCGCGGACCCCATCTACAACTTCATGGACTACACCGACGACAGCTGCATGAACCAGTTCACCGCCGGCCAGAGCGCCCGCGCGGACAGCCTGACCGCGACGTACCGCTAGAAATAAACAGCGCGGCTGTGGCCGATGTGACGACGCCGGGGTCTCCGTTCAGGGGGCTCCGGCGTTTTCCATTTTCGGGTTGAAACACAGACTCGCCGCGTCCCGGCCCGGACGCGATGTCTGTTTCATCCGTGCGCCGGTGTTTCACTCATTCGCGAGGAGTTGGAGACACATGCTTCGTTACGTCGCGCAGCGCGGTGGTCGTGTCGCGGTGGTCCTTGGCACCCTGATGTCCCTGGCGGGTTGCAGCAGCAACGCCCCGGCCCCCGAGGAGCAGGCCCCGGCGGAGGAGTCCGCCACCCAGCAGGCCGTCCCGCACCGTGGCTGCGCGACCATCGAGCCGTCCGCCGACGAGAAGCTGGAGATTGAAGCGGCGCTGGCGAACCGCGGCGTGCACGCGAAGCGCGCGGTGGGTTCGGTGAACGTGCCCGTGTACTTCCACGTCATCAACAAGGGCACGGGCCTCGCCAACGGCGACGTTCCGGACTCGCAGATCACCTCGCAGATGAACGTGTTGAACGCGGCGTACGCCAACACCCCGTTCACGTTCACGCTGGCCGGCACGGACCGCACCACGAACACCCAGTGGTTCGCGCTGGGTTCGGGCTCCGCCGCGGAGAAGAAGATGAAGCAGGCCCTGCGCAAGGGCGGCCCGGAGTCGCTGAACATCTACACCGCCAACCTCAAGGGCGGCCTGCTGGGCTGGGCGACCTTCCCCTCCAGCTACAGCAGCCAGCCGAAGATGGACGGCGTGGTCATGCTCTACAGCAGCGTCCCTGGCGGCACGGCGGCCCCGTACAACGAGGGCGACACGGCCACGCACGAGGTCGGCCACTGGCTGGGCCTGTACCACACGTTCCAGGGCGGCTGCGCCAACCCGGGTGACTCCGTCAGCGACACGCCTCCGGAGGCCTCGGCCGCGTTTGGCTGCCCCGTCAACCGCGACACCTGCGCGGGCGGCGGCGTGGACCCCATCTACAACTTCATGGACTACACGGACGACAACTGCATGAACCAGTTCACCGCTGGCCAGGTGACCCGCGCGGACAGCCTGACCGCGACGTACCGCTAGTCCATCCCTTCGCTTCCTGAAGTCCATGACGCCGGAGTCCCCACCGCGGGGGCTCCGGCGTCTGTGTTTCCAGCGTGGACAAGCCGGGCCCGCGCTGGCCACAGTGGGGGACCGCCCTTCGGCTGTCCGGAGGGGGCCTTCAGGAGGAGTGGCGCCGTGAGAGACCTGTTGATGATTCCCGGGCCGGTGGACGTGGACGCGGACGTGTTGCAGGCGATGTCCGGGCCGGTGCCCGGGCACCTGGACGCGGGCTTCATCGCCACCTTCGGCCGGGCCCTGAAGCGCCTGCGCGAGGTGTCGCTCGCCCCCGGCGCGCAGCCCTTCGTCGTCTCCGGCAGCGGCACGCTGGCCATGGAGCTCGCCGTGGCCAACCTCATCGAGCCCGGCGACCGCGCGTTGGTGGTGAACACCGGCTACTTCAGCGACCGCATGGCCCACATCCTGGAGCGTCACGGCGCGAAGGTGACGCACGTGCGCGCGGCCAGCGTGGGCAGCGCCCCGGAGGTGGCCCAGGTGGAGGCGGAGCTGCGGAGCGGCGGCTTCAAGCTGATGACCGTCACCCACGTGGACACCTCCACCGCGGTGCTCGCGCCCGTGGAGCCGCTGGTGAAGGCCGCGCGCCAGTACGGCGTCCTGGCCGTGGTGGACGGCGTGTGCGCCACCGCCGGCGAGTCCTTCCAGCAGGACGCGTGGGGCGCGGACGTGTACCTCACCGCCAGCCAGAAGGCGGTGGGCGTGCCGCCGGGCCTGGCGCTCCTCACCGTGAGCCCTCGCGCGCTCGCCGCGTGGAAGGCGCGCAAGGCGCCCGTCGCCAGCGTGTACGCGGACTGGGCGGAGTGGCTCCCGGTGATGGAGGCCTACGAAGCCGGCAAGCCCGCCTACTTCGCCACCCCGCCCACGTCCCTGGTGTGCGCGCTGGACGTCAGCCTGGGACAGATCCTGGCGGAGGGCATGGAGGCCCGCTTCGAGCGCCACCGCCGCATGGCCCGCGCCTTCCGCGCCGCCTGGAGCGCGCTGGGCCTGCGGCTCGTCCCCACCTCGGAGGCCGTGGCCGCCAACACCTTGAGCGCCGTGTACTACCCGGACGGCGTGGACGCGACGCTCGTGGGCCGCGTGAAGGCGCAGGGCGTGGCCATCGCCGGCGGCCTCCACCCGGAAATCAAGACGCGCTACTTCCGCGTGGGCCACATGAACCGCGTCAGCGCCGGGGACGTGCTCGTCACCGTGGGCGCCATCGAGCGCGCCCTCCACGCCGCCGGTCACCGCGCGTTCGCCCCCGGAACCGCCGTCGCGGCCGCACAATCCGCGCTCTCCGGGTAAGACCCGGAGTGTGGGGTCTGGCCCTCAGCTCTTTCTCAGGGTATAAGAAAGCCCGTTCGCACTCCCATTAGAATTGAGTAATCCGGGAGATAATGGCAGGTACTTCCTGTCTTACTGGGATTTCTTGCCGTTCTGATGGAATTATGTGATTGGGCTGCACGGTGTGAGCGGGGCGTGGGCCCCGGCACCTGTGAGGGGGAAGGGCTGCGCTGGCGGATGGACCCACGAAACGGGGGCCAATTCCAGCGCCTGAAGTGGAAGTGGAGGTCGGTATGGATCGCGGACCGGTGGAAGGTTCGACGAAGGCGGCGGGCTGGGCGGCGGAGTGCGCGGCGTGGCACCTGACGGAGCGGTGCCTGGCCGCGACCCCGGAAGACGGGGCGCGCGGGATGTTCTTCCAGGGCGTGGTGGGGGTGGTGAACTTCCTCCAGGGCGAGGAAGCCGGAGCACGGTGCCTGGCGGCGTCCGGGTTGAAGGAGCTGAACGCCGCGGAGCTGTACCCGGTGACGCTCTTCCTGGAGATGTCCGCCGAGGCGACGCGGCTCCTGCGCCCCCAGCTGGGCGACTGGGAGCAGGCGCTGCGGTACATCGGGACGCAGGCCACGGTGGACTTCCTGGCCTCCATGTTCGGCCGGGACCTGATGCAGGCGGCCGGCCGCAACCCCCGGCGGATGCTCCAGCACATGATCGAGAACTACCGCGTCGCGGTGAGCTACGGCGAGCGCAGCGTGCTCTGGACCGGGGACAACAGCGCCCGCTTCGTGATGCGCCGGGACTTCATGCCCGCGCCGTACCACGAGGGCGTGCTCCAGGCCGCCCTGGAGGCCGTGGGGGCCCAGGACGTCCAGGTGCATGGGCGGCAGCTGTCCCTGCTCGATACCGAGTACGACGTTTCCTGGTAATCCGGGGCTGTTTCACCCTCGTGGGGTGGGGCGCTGGCGCGGGACGTTCACCAGCCAGCGCTCGGTGCTGAACGTCCGCCATTTCTCCCGCTGGCGTGACAGGGAGGGCCACTAGCATGTGGTGAAAGCGGCCCACACCCCACGGGAGGAGCAACGCGAATGGATGCAGCACGAGGCTCCCGGCCGAAGGGGCGATGTCAGTCCCCTGGGCTGATGGGTGGGGCCCGGGCATGACGCCCTTCCGGCTGTTGCTCGTGGAGGACAGCGTCAACGACGCGGCGCTGGTGACGGCGGAGCTGGAGCAGGCGGGCTACCTGCCCATGGCCCGGCGCGTGGAGACACTGGAGGCGCTGCGCGAAGCGCTGGCCACCGGACCGTGGGACCTGGTGCTGTGTGACTACCGGCTGCCGCGCTTCAACGCGCTGGACGTGCTGTCGCTCCTGCACTCGCAGGGGCGGGACGTGCCCCTCATCGTCCTGTCCAGCCAGCTGAGCGAGGACCAGGCCGTCACGCTGATGAAGGCGGGCGCGCGCGACTGCTTCTCCAAGGACCGGATGGCCCGGCTGGGCCCGGCGGTGGCTCGCGAGCTGGAGGAGACGCGCGTGCGGCGCGAGCGCGCGCGGGAGGAGGTGGACCGCGACATCCTGGCCAAGGCCAGCGAGCTGCTCACCGCGTCCCTGGAGCAGGCGGCGCGGCTGGATCAGCTGGTGCAGCTGATGGTGCCCCGGGTGGCGGACTGGTGCGCCTTCTTCCTCCAGGACCCGGACCAGGGCGGCCTGCGGCTGGTGGCGCTGGCGCACCCGGACGCGGAGCGGCGCGCCCATGCCTGGAAGCTGGACCAGCGCTTCCCGCTGGACCCCCAGGCCGCCGCGGGCCCCGCGTACGTGCTGCGCACCGGTCAGCCGGAGTTCATGCCGGACGTGCGCAAGCGCCCGGAGCCCATCACCAAGGACGTGGCGCACCAGCGCGCCATCGACGGGCTGGGGCTGCGCTCGGTGGTGAACGTGGCCCTGCCCGGCAACGATGGTCGGCTGGGCGTGCTGTCCATGGGCACGCTGGGCGAGCGCACGCTCGCGCCGGTGGACCTGTCGCTGGCGCAGGAGCTGGCGCGCAGGACGGGGCTGGTGCTGGAGAACGCGCGGCTCTTCCAGGAGGCGCGCGAAGCGGTGCGCCTGCGCGACGAGTTCCTCACCGTGGCCGCGCACGAGCTGCGCACGCCGCTCACCACGCTGCGGCTGCAGCTGGGCACGCTGTTGCAGCGCACGGAGGCGCACAAGCTGGAGCCGGACGTGGTGACGCGCCTGGAGCGCAGCGTGCGCCAGGTGCGCCGGCTGGGCACGCTGGTGGAGGGCCTCCTGGACGTGTCGCAGCTGTCCAGCGGCGAGCTGTCGCTCATGCCCGAGCGCTTCGACCTGGAGGAGCTGGTCTCCGAAGTGCTGGACCGCTACCAGGCGGAGGCCCGCGCGGCCGGGTGCGAGCTGCGCCAGTCGCCTCGCCGCGGACTCTGGGGGACGTGGGACCGGCTCCGCGTGGACCAGGCCGTGGCGGCGTTGATATCCAACGCGCTCAAGTTCGGTCCGGGACGGCCGGTGGAGGTGGACGTGGGGCGGGAAGAGAGCTTCGCGCGCATCCAGGTGCGCGACCGGGGCATCGGCGTGCCCGTGGACCAGGTGGAGCGCATCTTCGAGCGCTTCGGCCGCGCGGTCAGCTCGCATTCGTATGGAGGCCTGGGCCTGGGGCTCTACCTCGCCCGCCGCGCCGCGGAGGCGCACGGCGGTCGGGCCTGGGCGGAGCCCGCCGCGGGAGAGGGCGCGCGCTTCACGTTGGAGCTGCCGCTGGAGAAGGAGTCGCGCGAGTGAGTCGGCCGGTGTTGGTGGTGGATGACGACACGGACCTGCGGGAGGCGCTGGAGGAAGTGCTTCGCGACGCGGGTTACACCGTCTTCGGAGCGGGCAATGGGCTGCAGGCGCTGGAGGTGCTCCGCCGGGAGCCGGTGACGCCGTCGCTGGTCCTGCTGGACATGATGATGCCGGTGATGGACGGCGCGACCTTCGGCCGGCAGATGCGCCAGGTGGAGGCGTGGCGGGACATCCCCGTGCTCGTCTTCTCCGCCTCCGCCAACGCGCGCCAGGTCGCGGAGGAGATGGGCGCCTGCGGCTACCTGCGCAAGCCGGTGGACGTGGAGACGCTCCTCAAGGCCGTGGCGGCCAACAAGGCCTCCGAAGCCTCCTGACACTCCGGGTGTGTCTTCTCGCGCGGGCGGCCCTGCTCGCGCGTGTTGACGCTGCGCGAGACGCCTTGGTAAGTGCATCCTTAACACTTTCCCGGCGAGGCCTGTCCGATGAATCCCCACATGCTCGCCCAGCTCCTGGTCCAGCTCATCGTCATCATCGCGGTGTCCCGGCTCATTGGCCGGGGTGCTCGTTGGCTGGGGCAGCCCCTGGTCATCGCGGAGGTGGTGGCGGGCATCGCGCTGGGCCCGTCACTCCTGGGCTGGCTGGCTCCGGGCGCCATGCACTGGCTGTTCCCGCCGGAGTCCATGCCGTTCCTGAAGATGCTGGCCGAGGTCGGCCTGGTGCTCTTCATGTTCCTCATCGGCCTGGAGCTGGACCCCAAGCTGTTGAAGGGGCGGGGGCACGCGTCGGTGGCCATCAGCCACTCCAGCATCGTCGTCCCGTTCGCCCTGGGTGCGGGTGCGGGCGCGCTGTGGCTGTACAAGTCGCTGTCCAGCCCGGACGTGCCGTTCTCCTCGTTCGTGCTGTTCATGGGCGTGTCCATGAGCATCACGGCCTTCCCGGTGCTGGCGCGCATCCTCACGGAGCGCGGGCTGATGCAGTCGAAGCTGGGCGCCATCGCCATCGCGTGCGCGGCGGTGGACGACGTGACGGCGTGGTGCATCCTGGCGTTCGTGGTGTCGCTGGTGCGCGCGTCGGACCTGGCGCACGCGGGGCTCACCACGCTGTTCGCGCTGCTCTACATCGCCTTCATGCTGTTGCTGGTGAAGCCGTTCCTCGCCCGGCTGGGCGCGCGCGTGGCCAACCGCGAGGGGCTCACCCAGAACGTGGTGGCCATCACCCTGGTGCTGCTGCTCGGCTCCGCGTGGACCACGGAATACATCGGCATCCACTCGCTCTTCGGCGCCTTCATGTTCGGCGCGGTGATTCCCAAGGAGGGCGGGCTGGCGGTGGCGCTGGCGGAGAAGCTGGAGGACGTGGCCGTCGTGTTGCTGTTGCCCGTGTTCTTCGCCTTCAGCGGCCTGCGCACGCAGCTGGGCCTGTTGGACACCCCGGAGGCGTGGCTCACGTGCGGCGTCATCATCGTCCTGGCGTGCCTGGGCAAGTTCGGCGGCAGCGCGGTGGCGGCGCGCCTCACGGGCCTGCGGTGGCGGGAGGCGGGCGCCATCGGCATCCTGATGAACACGCGCGGCCTGATGGAGCTCATCGTGCTCAACCTGGGCCTGGACCTGGGCGTCATCTCGCCCACGCTCTTCACGATGATGGTCATCATGGCGCTGGTCACGACCTTCATGACCACGCCGTTCCTGCGCCTGCTGTATTCGCCGGAGGAGCAGGCGCGCGACCAGCTGCTGGGCGCGCCGGAGCCAGCGCTGCCCCCATCCGCGTACACGGTGCTGCTGTGCGTGTCGCACGGGCAGGCCGGTCCGGGCATGGCGGTGCTGTCCCGCGCGCTGTCGGGCGAGCGCAACGAGGCGAACCTCTACGCGCTGCACCTCCTGTCCCCGGAGCGCTCGCTCAAGGCCCGAGGGGAGGAGGCGCTGGATCCCACCGCCGCGTCTGGCGGAGCGCTGGCGCCCCTGGTGGGCCGCGCGGAGAAGCTGGGGCTGTCCGTGCGCACGCTGTCGTTCGTGTCGTCGGAGCCCGCGCGGGACATCTGCCGCACGGCGCAGGCGAAGCGCGCGGACCTGGTGCTGCTGGGCTGGCACAAGCCGCTCTTCAGCCAGACGGTGCTGGGCGGCACGGTGCACGAGGTGATGCAGGAGGCGGGCGGCACGGTGGCGGTGCTGGTGGACCGCGGCCTGTCGCAGGTGCGCCGGGTGCTGGTGCCCTTCGTGGGCAGCCGGCATGACCGGGCGGCGCTGGCCCTGGCGCGGCGGCTGGTGAAGCAGGCCGGCGCGGAGGTGACGGTGCTGCACGTGACCTCTCCCGAGGGCTCGGGCGCGGGCCGCGCGCAGGTGGAGGAGCTGTTCCCCGCGGACGAGGGCGCCTCCGTGAAGCTGAAGGTGGTGCGCCACGCGTCGCCGGAAGAGGCCGCGCTGGAAGAAGCGAAGGCGGGTTACGACCTCGTGGTGGTGGGCCTGGGGACCGAATGGGGCCTGGAAGACCGGTTGTTCGGCGTTCAGCGCGAGCGAATCGTGCGCGACGCGCCCGCCTCGCTGCTGCTCGTGCGTCACCCGGAGGGGGCGCCGGTGCTGGCCCAGACTCCGGAGCAGGCCCGGACGCAGGGCGCGACTCCAGAGGCGGCGCAGCCGCTGAGCGCGCGGAGCTGACCGCCATGCACCTGGGTGCCACGCTGCGTCTCCTTCGGGTGGAC
Organism: Corallococcus sp. AB030; assembly: GCF_003668965.1. NCBI lineage: Bacteria > Pseudomonadati > Myxococcota > Myxococcia > Myxococcales > Myxococcaceae > Corallococcus > Corallococcus sp. AB030. The sequence goes on along the minus strand of NZ_RAWQ01000033.1, from coordinate 8,649 downwards.
GCGGGGTTGTCCCTGCGCGACCTGGCGCGCCGCATCGGCGTGTCCAGCGCGTACCTGAGCCGCGTGGAGAACGGCGTGGACGCGCCGCCCACGCAGGAGCGGCTGACGGCCATCGCCCGGGAGCTGGACGTGCCCCCGGGGCTGCTGATGGACGTGGCCAACCGGGTGAGCCCGTACGTCGCGGGCTACCTGGAGGACGTGCCCGCCGCGGGGACGCTGATGTTGGACATCGCGCGGCGCAAGCTCACCGGCGCGCAGCTGGCGCGCGTGCGGGCCTTCCTGGACGCGGAGTTCCCCCTGCGTGAGGTGCGCGGCAACGAACCCGTGCCCCCGTTGGGGCCGCTCCTGAGCGCGGAGCGGGTGGTGTTGCAGCTCTCCTGCGGGGACTACGAGGACGCGCTGGACGTGGCGGCCGGACGGCTGGCGGCGGCCCTGCCCGGAGTGGACGGGGCGGCGCTCGCGGAGGGCCTGCGCCAGCGCGAGGGCACGGCCCCGTCCCAGGTGGGCAGCGGCGTGGCGGTGCCGCACGCGTTCGTGCCCGGCGCGGCCCCGGTGGCGGCGCTGGTGACGCTGGCCCGGCCCCTGAAGGTGGACGCGCCGGACGGCCAGCCCCTGCGGCTGGTGGTGGCGCTGGTGGACGGCCACGTGGGCCGCGCGAGGCTGATGCGGCTGGCGCACGTGGCCCGGCTCGCGGGGCGCGGCCTGGCGGACCGGCTCCACGGCCTGGAGGAACCCCAGCGGGTGCTGGAGACGCTGGAGGAGCTGGAAACGCTGCGCTAGCGCGCCTTCAGCGCCCCTGGGGCACCCAGTGCTCCCAGGGGCCCAGGTCGCGGTAGCCCAGGTGGCGGTACACGCGGATGCCCGCCGGGGTGGACTGGAGCACCGTCGCGGTGCACCCGCGCTTGCGGGCCTCGGAGATGATTCCGCGCATTACCGCCGACGCGAGCCCCAACCCCCGGGCCTCCGGGTGGGTGGCCACCAGGTACACGCCCGCCGTGTCCGCCACGTCCACCGCCAGCCCGCAGGACAGCGCCCGGCCGTGCTCGCGCGCCACCACGGTGTGCACCGGCAGGCGGGGCGGCCGCTGCCACACGGAGAGGATGTCCCGCCACTCCGTGCCGTAGGTCTGGACGTTGATCTCCACCAGGTCGTCCATGTCCTCCACGGGCTCCACCGGCACCCCGGGCGCCGCGTCCGGCAGCTCCTTCAGCCAGGCGCCCATGGCCACCACGGTGAAGTCCGGCCGGTAGCCCGCGGCGCCCAGCACCCGCGTCGCGTCCCGCTGCCCCGGCGTCAGGGTGACCCGCCAGCGGGGCAGCCCATGCCCCCGGTAGAAGTCCGTGATGGCCGGCAGCGCGGCCGCCAGCGCGTCCGCGTCCGTGAAGAGGACCTGCTGGAAGTGCGCGTCCTGGTAGCCAGGCAGCGCGAACGCGTCCACGCCGGGGAGGTGCAGGTGGCGCAGCGGGCCGCGCTCGGCCTGGAGGCGTTTGAAGGCGATGAGGTTGGTGTGCAGGCGCAGGGTGAGTTCGGCATCCGTCATGCGTGCCGGCCAGCCTATGCGCGGGGACGACGGCCAAAGAACAGCCCCGGAGGAAAGGACGCGCACACCGTGCGCCAGGGGGTTAGGTTTCCATCCCTTTTGGGCCCGCCACCATGACCCCGCGCTTCTTCTCGTTCGATCCACGTCCCACCCGAATCGGCCTCACCCTGGGCGCGTGCCTCCTGGCGGTCCTCACCGCCTGGGCCCTGGCGGACTACCGGGGCGGCGGGGGGCTGGTCGCCATGGCGCGGGCCGGCATCAGCGCGGGCCTGATGTTGACCTTCCTCGTCTCCGTCCACCGCCTGCGCCCTCGCGCGCAGTGGGGCATCACCCTGGACGCCGCGGGCGTGCGGGTGGCCCGGCCCTTCAGCGGCCAGTCGTTGGAGTTGCACTGGGGACAGATTGATTCCGTGCGCCGGGTCGGCCGCAAAGGGAGCGTGCTGGGCCTGTTCCTCAAGGAAGAGGGAAGGGTGCTCGTCACGCGACATCTTTTCGCCCGCAAGGCTGTTTATGAAGAGTTGATCTCGGCGCTGGAGGACCGCCTCCCGCCCTCGCGTTTTGACGCCTGATTCATGAATCTTTCCGCAGCCTTGCGTGGGCTCCCAGAGCTTGTCCGGGATGCCCGGTGGTGGTAGGCACAACGGGCTTGAGCCCTGTCGCAACGGCAGCCTTTCCCAAGGACACGCTTCACATGGAAAAGACCCCCGCTACCGGTGTCGCGCCGGCCGCGCCGCCCGCCGATTATGGGACGGACGCCATCACCAAGCTCGAAGGGCTGGAGGCCGTCCGCAAGCGCCCCGGCATGTACATCGGCGACACGATGACCTACGGGCTCCACAAGCTCGTCTACGAGGTCGTCGACAACTCCGTGGACGAGGCCCTGGCCGGCCACTGCACGGACATCGACGTGGTCATCCACGTGGATGGTTCGCTCAGCGTCCAGGACAACGGCCGCGGCATTCCCGTGGGCCCGCACCCCGACCCCAAGTTCAAGGGCAAGGACACGCTGGAAGTCGTCCTCACGGAGCTGCACGCCGGCAGCAAGTTCGGCAACGGCGCGTACAAGGTGTCCGGCGGCCTGCACGGCGTGGGCGTCACCTGCGTGAACTTCCTGTCGGAGTGGTTCAAGGTCCGCGTCCAGCGCGCGGGCAAGGTCTACGAGCAGTCCTACGCGCGCGGCGTGGCCAACGGTTCGCCCCAGGAAGTGGGCACCACGGACAAGCTCGGCACGACCATCCACTTCAAGCCGGACACGCAGGTCATGGAGACGGTGGACTTCAACTTCGAGACGCTCAGCCAGCGCCTGCGCGAGCTCGCGTTCCTCAACGCGGGCCTGCACATCACCATCCGCGACGAGCGCACCCAGAAGGAGCACGACTTCAAGTTCGACGGCGGCATCTCCTCCTTCGTGGAGTACCTCAACAAGGCGAAGGAAGCGCTGCACGACAAGCCCGTCTACATCAAGTCAGAGCGCGAGGGCGTGTCGCTCGAAATCGCCATGCAGTGGAACGATGGCTACGACGAGCGCATCTTCACCTTCGCCAACAACATCAACACCCACGAGGGTGGCAGCCACCTGTCCGGCTTCAAGGCCGCGCTCACGCGCACGCTCAACAGCTACGCGGAGAAGGGCAGCCTCTGGAAGGACCTGAAGGAGACGCCCACGGGTGAGGACGCGCGTGAAGGCCTGTCCGCGGTCATCTCCGTGAAGCTCTCCAACCCCCAGTTCGAGGGCCAGACGAAGACGAAGCTGGGCAACAGCGAGGTGAAGGGCCTGGTCGAGCAGATGGTGAATGATCAGCTCGCCAGCTTCCTGGAGGAGAACCCGCCGCTGGCCAAGAAGGTCGTGGCGAAGATTGGCGACGCGTGCCGCGCCCGCCTCGCCGCGCGCAAGGCCCGTGAGACGGTGCGCCGCAAGGGCGTGCTGGACGGTGGAGGCCTTCCCGGAAAGCTCGCGGACTGTCAGAGCCGAGACCCGCACGAGAGCGAGCTGTACATCGTGGAGGGTGACTCCGCAGGTGGCTCCGCGAAGCAGGGCCGGGACCGGCGCAACCAGGCCATCCTCCCGCTGCGCGGCAAGATTTTGAACGTGGAGAAGGCGCGCTTCGAGAAGATGCTGACCAGCGCCGAAATCGTCACGCTCATCACCGCGCTGGGCACGGGCATCGGGGCGGAGGACTACGACCCGGAGAAGGCGCGCTACCACCGCATCATCCTGATGACGGACGCAGACGTGGACGGCAGCCACATCCGCACGCTGCTGCTCACGTTCTTCTACCGGCAGATGCGCGAGCTCATCGACCGGGGCTACGTCTACATCGCGCAGCCGCCGCTCTACAAAGTCACGCGCAACAAGAAGGACAGCTACGTCAAGGACGAGCGCGCCCTCAACGAGTACCTCCTGAAGATCGCCGCGGAGCACTGCCGGGTGAAGACGCCGGCCGGTGAGCTGGGCGGCAGCGACTTCAAGGCGCTGCTGGAGAAGGTCATCACCTACGAGGAGCGGCTGGAGAAGCAGGCCAAGCGCCGCGACGCGCGCATCGTGGACGCGCTGGTGCAGGCCACCCAGCTGCGCGCGGAGATGCTGGCGGACGAGGCCGCGGTGAAGGTGGAACTCGACGCCATGCGCGACTACTGCCAGCGGCGCATGCCGGAGGTGATGGGCCGGCTGTCCACCGACCTGCCGCAAGACGCGGAGAACCAGTCCCGCAAGCTGGTGGTGACCACGGACGTGAACGGCTCCATGCGCGAGTCCGTGTTCGACCACGCCTACCTGTCCTCGCCGGAGTACCTGGAGCTCGTCGCCCTGCGCGAGGTGTTCCACTCGCTGGGCAAGGCGCCCTACCTCGTCCAGGTGGACGCGGGCGAGGTGTCGGCGTTCTCCGTGCAGGAGGTGCTGGCCGCGGTCCGCAAGGACGCGCAGAAGGGCCTGGGCCTGCAGCGCTACAAGGGTCTGGGCGAGATGAACCCGGAGCAGCTCTGGGAGACGACCATGGACCCCACCCGCCGCACGCTGCTCCAGGTACGCGTGGAGGACATGGTGGAGAGCGACGAGATCTTCTCGCTGCTCATGGGTGAAGCGGTGGAGCCGCGCCGCGAGTTCATCGAGCGCAACGCGCTGGACGTGCAGAACCTGGACATCTGAGGTTCGCCACACGCAGTGCCTGAAGCACTACGCCGGGCCCAGGGGACAAAGACCCGTGGGCCCGGTGCCGTTTTCGGCTCCGCGCCCACGTGCCCTTCCCATCCTTTTCGAGCCGGGCCGCGGAAGTGACGCACGGCGGCCCCCGTGAGCCCTTACGGAAGGAACCTGGCAACCAGTGACCAGCGCGAGGACGCTCCCGCGCGCATGTTGAGGATGGCGGTGATGCCGATGACGCCCGCCATGGCGGCGAGGTTCGCGATGCCGCCCACGTCCAGCGCCCGCATCGTCTTCGCGGCCTTCTCCGGCGTGCTCGCGGTGGGCGTGAGGCCCGTCTCCACCGGGACGGCGCCCTCGGGGGCCTGCTTCGCCAGGTAAGCCCCGCCGAAGACGTTGGCCGCGCCCAGCGCCACGGTGGCGCCCAGCAGCACGTCCTTCGCGATGACCAGCCCGCGCGTGGTGCGGTCGATCTCCCGGCCCGTCAGCCGCGAGCGGCCCACCAGCCAGGTGATGGCCGCCAGGCCCACGGACGCGGCGTTGACGATGTTGAAGCCGTTCCACGCGGCGTTCACCACCTGTCCCCGCTCCGCGTGGGAGCCAATCACCTTCACGGCGGGGTTGAGCGCCACCTTGCCGAAGAGCGAACCGCCGAACCCCACGGCGAGCCCCAGGTTGTGCAGCACCAGGCCGGTGGAGGACAGGACAGGCATCATGAACGGACTCCAGAAGAGAAGAAGTGGATGTCCGTCAGGGTAGGCACTGCCCTTTCGCGCGGGACTCGCGCGTCAGGGGGGCACTGGGGAGTGGATGCGACGGCCGCCTGCTGGACGTGCTCCCGGGCGGGTGCCCGGGTGCCTGTCCGCTATCGCTCGGAGCGCTTGGCGCCGCGCAGCGCCTCCGCGCGTTCCTTGCGGGACATGTTCGTCACGTCGACGATGTCGAAGTCGAGCGCGCCCTGGTTGTCCCCCAACTGCAGGTCGGGGAAGACGCAGCGCAGGTCCTCCACGCCGGACACCTGGTAGCGCTTGCCCGTCTCGAAGAGGCGGTGCGAGCTGCGCACGGACCCGGCCTTGGGGCCCTTCTCCACGCACAGCACCGTGTGCACACGGCCATGGGTGCCGGAGCGCACCTCCGCGAAGTCGTCGCGCACGGTGAAGGCGTAGGTGGACTTGGGGTTGAGGCCGCGCAGGTGCATCTGGTGCTGGGGCTTCACAACCAGGGCGTTCTTCTCCGGCTCGAACAGCACGGAGCGGGGCGGGATGTACGCGGACTGCCGCAGGTGCACGCGGATGGAGCCGCGGTTGTCCTCGAGGCCGGTGTCGTCCAGGGCGAAGAAGTGGAGCTTCTTCGCGCCCTTGAGGGTGCGCGGCGCGCTGCTGATGAAGCCCACGGTGTTGTCCGCCGGCAGGTCGCCTTCCGCGTAGTAGACGAGCGTGCCGGACGCGGTGCCGTCGCCGTCCGCGAACGCCGCGCTGCCCTCGGTCCACACGGAGTAGGCGGCGCCGGGCGACACGTCGATGGTGGCCGTGGGGTACTCCGGCAGCGGCAGCCCGTTGTACATGGGGCGCAGCACCAGCAGGCGCGTGGGGTAGTCCGCGCGCCGCATGTCGCGGTCCTTGTCGTTCGCCAGCGGGTCGGCGGCGGGCTCGGTGGACCCGGTCCCCGCGTCCGTGGTGGCCAGGCCTCCGTCCAGATCCAGGGAGGTGCCCGCGTCCTCGCCAGCATTGACCGCGGCGACGACGGCGCCCGTGCCCGCGTCCGTGGCCTCAGCGCCCGCGTCGAGCTTGTTGGAGGTGGGAATCTCCGACGCCATCTGGCTGGTACCGGGCGCCACCTCCAGCTCCGCCTTGACGTGGACCTCCGCCTGGTTGGGCGTGAAGCGCCGCGTCCAGGCGCGGTAGCCCGGGCGGGTGACGACGATGGTGTGGGGCGTCCGTTGATCCGCGCCGATGATGCGGCTGGGCGTGTTCCCCACCGGCCGGCCATTGACGACGACGGAGGCGCCCTCCGGCTTGGAGGTGATCCACAGGACGACGGGCTCGTTGGAGACGTCGCCCTCCTCGGCCGGGGACAGGAAGTGGATCAACAGGCCGATGACGAGCAGCACGCCGGTGATGCCGAACACGACCTTGCTCAGCTGGCGCACCTGCTTCGTGCGCTTGCCCTCGCGCTCGGCGGCCTCGGCGGCCAGCATCTCACGCGCGTCGTCCGCCGTGGTGCGGGCGCGCGGGGCCTCCTTCTCCTCGGGCTCGGGCGGCTCGGGCGGCCGCGGCGATTCCGGCGCGATGGCCGTCTCCACCGGCGTGTCATGCGGCGCGGCCAGCGTGGGCAGCGCCCGGGGCATCGCCGTGGGCTCCGTGCCCCCGTCGGTGTCCGGCTCGGCGGCAAGCTCGGGCGGCAGGGGGCGGCGGCCGGTGCCGGTGTTCTCGCGGGTGCCCCCTGGCGTCGTCACGCGGCGCACGCCGGTGGTGCTCCTGCGCACGGCGGTGGCCTGGGTGGCCGAGCGGCGCGGGGCGCCATCCGTGGAGGGGCGCAGGCCGGGCGAGCTGCCGGAGGCGCGCACGCCGGGGCTGGAGGGCCGCGCCACGCCCGGGCTGGACGGGCGGGACACGCCGGGGCTGCCGGGGTTGGACGACCGGCCGTTGCTGGACGGCATCCGCGCGCGGCCCTGGGACGGCTCCGACGACGGCGACTGCCACGCGGCCAGCTGCTCCTTGAAGCCGGGCGGCAGCTCCACCTTGCGTCCCTCGGCGGCCAGCTCCTCCGCGAAGAGGTACGTCATGAGCTGGCTCAGCATCGTGGGCGTGAAGCGCGGCGTGTCCCGGTAGAGCAGCTCCACCGCGGACTCGCTCAGGTCCTTCGCCGTCTGGTAGCGGGCCTCGCGGTCCACCGCCATGGCGTGCGCGACGATGGTCTCCAGGTCCTCGCCAATGGCCGGGTTGACGGCGGACGGGGGCAGGCAGTCGCCCTGGATGATGCGGGGCAGCACGGTGACGAACTCGCCCTCGAAGGGGCGCCGGCCGCAGAGCATCTCGTAGAGGACGATGCCCGCCGCGTACACGTCCGTGCGCGCGTCCAGGTCCTGACGGCCCTGCGCCTGCTCCGGGGAGAAGTACGGGTACTTGCCCTTGAGCGTGCCCGGCGACGTCCGGGCCTCCACGGCGCTCGTGGCCTTGGCGATGCCGAAGTCGATGACCTTGACCTCGCCCTCATAGGAGATGAGGACGTTGTCCGGGGACACGTCGCGGTGGACCAGGCCCAGCAGCTGGCCGTCCTCGCCCACGTGGCGGTGCGCGTAGTCCAGGCCCTCGCACAGCTTGCCGACGATGTGCAGCGCCAGCGGCTGCGGGAAGAAGCCGACGCCCGCGCGCGCCGCGCGCCGCAGCACCTTCGACAGGGGCTGGCCGTGCACCAGCTCCATGGCGATGAAGTACTGCCCGTCCACCTCTCCGAAGTCGAAGACCTGCGCGATGTTCCCGTGCGTCAGGCCCGCCACGAGGCGCGCCTCGCCGATGAACATCTCCACGAAGTCGTGGTCGTCCACGAAGTGCGGGAGGATCTGCTTGATGACGCAGGGCTTGGTGACGCCCATCGCGCCCGTCATACGCGCGCGGTAGGTGACCGCCATGCCTCCCGCGGCAAGCTTGGAGACCAGGACGTACTTGCCGAATTGCTGGGGACTGGGTTCTGCCACGGGCGGGGAGGCGAGGCCGGGTTTGGGGAAGCCCCAGCATACTCGCCTTCCACCGAAAGTCCCGACCGCGCTCGCATGGCATGCGAAGATTTCGCTCCGGGTGCTGTCCGGCCAGGAGCGGACGTCCTGGTGGGTCGGAACGGCCCTCGGGAGTGACGCGATGTCCCAGGTGGGTGGGAGGGGGGCGTGAGGCGGACTGTTGCGCCGGTTCACACTTCTTCACGCTGCTTCGTTCAGCGCATTCCGGGGGCGGGGTTATCCTGTCTCTTATAC
>NZ_RAWQ01000339.1:0-5878 GCF_003668965.1 Corallococcus sp. AB030 | reverse complement strand
TCGGCGCTGTGGCACCGTCACTTTGAGGTGGTTGCCGCTTCGGCTCATCCACCGCTCCTCCTGCCCTCCTGCAGGGCAGCGGTGGATGCTACCTCCCTAGGCAAAGATTTACCCCGGATGGCTTAGCCCTCGTCCGTGACGAGGACGGTCTTCAGACGTGCCAGGACGGGCTCTGGCACGTCGGTGAAGGACAGGCCCACCTCGAAGCGGGCCACGGCGTCCTTGGGTAACTTGATGGCCCAGACGATGCGCGCCGTACATTCCAGCGAGCTGCCGTCCGGAAGGAACAGTTCCAGATCCAGCCGCGAGCCCACGTCCTGCGGATCATCCGAATAGATGCGCGCGCCCCCGAGGCTGACGTCGAGCACCTGCTTCTTTTCGCCCACCTTCATGCGCGCGGGGCGCGAATAGAGGGGCGCGTGGATGCGGGGGAAGGCGCGGCGATCGATGTGAGAGGTCATCTGGAGTGTCACGTTCCGCCATCCTAACGTGCCTGTCACGAAACGGCACATCGCCCTCCCAGGCGAGAAGGCGGGCCGGTGGGTCGGACCACCTCCTCCGTGGGTTCGTGGCAACCCTACCCAGGAGTACCGCCCAGCCCCTCCAGCTCCGGTGCGTCCCGAGCCAGCTCGTCGCAGATGAGCGATTGGATGCGGAAGGCCAGCCGCGCCTCCTGGACCAGCTCCTGGGCCTCGCCCTCCGTCAGCGGCACCTCGTCCAGCCGGGCCACCAGCCGGCTCTGGAAGGCGAGCAGCTCCGCGGCGGACACCGCGTTGTAGAAGGCCGTGCCCCGGCCGTTCTCCAGCTCGAACGCCTGCGCGATGAGCTCCGAGCGCTGGGGGGCGGTGTAGAGGTCCTGGACGCAGCGGGCCCAGGCATGGGCGATGAGCAGGTGCGGGGCCTCGGCCGCCACTTCGCGGATCCGCTCGGCGTGCAGCCGCGTCTCCGTGCAGGCGAAGGGCTTCGTGCGCGTGTCGCCGCAGAACCAGTCCAGGTCCGCCAGCAACGCGGAGGCCCGCCGCAGCTCCGGCAGCCGCAGCACGCGCGTGAGCGGGCCGTCCTTCAGCGCCGGCAACACGGACTCCAGCGCTTCGTAGACGACGTGCAGCTGGCGCAGGTGGTTCACGTAATGGCGCGCCCGCACGAACTGGCCATAGACGCCGCCGTTCCACGTGCCGTTGAAGAGCGCTTCCAGGAAGGTGGACTGCTCCGCCTGGCGCCGGGCGATCCCCGTCCCCTCCTCCAGCCGCAGCGACAGCCGCTGCGTGGACGGGAGGGCCTCGAGGGCCGTGGACGCGGAGGACAGGCGCTTGTCCCTCGCGGAGCGCTCGAAGCCGCCCCAGCGGATCGTCCCCCGGACGGTGCTCACTGCTTCCACCCGCCGGTGGGCGCCCCGTGGGCGGCGGCGGGAGCCGGCTCCTGCGCTTCCGCCTCGTGCGCGGGCGCGTGCGGCATCTCCAACTGGTGGATGGCCTCCACCAGGGTGTGACCCAGCGCGCGCAGGACGTCCTCCTCCAGGCGCAGCGTCACCGGCCCCACCGCCAGGTGGATGTGCCCACAGCTGCACCGCGTCACTTCAGCGCACGGGCCTCGCGCCAGCACCGCCCTGCAGCATCCCTGACCGAGCATCGCGTTCTCCAGATGATTTTGATTATCGAAATCAAAATCATGAAGCCACAACACCCTTCCGCCGTCAAGCCCGGTCCACCCCGTTCTGATCCGGAGACCGGTGGTCAACACCTCAAAGACAGACATTAAAACACCAGACAAAGACAAGCATCACAGTCAATTACATATGTCTGCATTTATTTGTTTCATGTCTCACGCCAATGCCGCTGGCTGCCTTTTTGTTCATGTAGGCGCGACCCTTTCCGACGCGGCGGAACTACCTGAATGTTTGTTCAGGCCCGTTCAGGGGTGCTCGGGGCGACGGGAAAAACGGCTGAAGGTTTGTTCAGGTCGCGTGCAGTCGGAGAACGCGGTTAGGAAAAGACGACCATGCGGCGACCCCTCGTGCTGACGACCTTCCTGGGCCTGGCGTGCCTCCTGGCCGGCTGCAAGTCCAACTCGACGAACGCCCCGGAGCCCTCCCTTTCGCTCCGGGACTCAGGCGTGGTGGACGCGGGTCAGCAACCTGTCTCCTGGAACCTCCAGGCGGCCCAGGTCCAGGTTCCGGAGGGCATGAGGGGCGCTCCGTTCGATGTGCCGCACTCCCTGAACATCCCAGCAGGCATGTCCGTAGCGGTCTGGGCGCGGGTGCCGGGCGCGCGTTTCATCGCATTCTCGCCGGAGGGCACGCTGCTCGTCTCCGTTCCCGGCCAGAACAAGGTGATGCAGGTGCGCCCCCGCGAGGGCCAGGCGCCGGAGGTGACAGAGTGGGCAGGCGGCCTGGGCCGGCCCCACGACCTCGTCTTCCACGAGCGCGACGGGCAGGTGTGGGTCTTCCTGTCGGAGAAGGACCGCGTCACGCGCTCGCGCTGGACGCCCGGTGAGACGGCGCGCGGCACGGTGGAGACGGTCGTCACGGGACTGCCGGACGCATCCCTCCCGGAGCTGCACGGCGCCTACGGCCACGAGCTCAAGAACCTGGCGGTGGACTCACAGCACCGCGTGTACGTGGCCATCGCGTCCACCTGCAACGTGTGCCTGAGCGACACCACCAGCGACCCGCTGCGCGGCGCCATCTACCGGTGGGACTGGAGCGGCGGCTCACGCGAGCTGTTCGCCCGGGGCCTGCGCAACGCGGAGGGCCTTGCGTGGGAGCCGGGCACCGACACGCTGTGGGTGGCGGTCAACAACCGCGACAACACGCCCTACCCGTTCGACGACGGCACCGGGAAGTACGGCAAGGTCATTCCGGAGTACGTGGACAACCACCCGCCAGAGGCCCTCACCTCCGTGCGGCAGGGCGGCCACTACGGCTGGCCCTTCTGCAACTCCAACCCGGACTCCCCCAGCGGCCTGAAGCACATGCCCCTGGACCGCGACTACAACCTCAACCGGGACGGCGCCAAGGCGGACTGCGCCGCGTTGGACAAGACGGACCAGGGCATCCAGGCGCACTCGGCGCCCCTGGGCCTGACGTTCTTCGACCATGGGGAGCTCAATCCGGAGTGGAAGCGCGGCGCGCTGGTCGCCTACCACGGCTCGTGGAACCGCACGGAGCGGACCGGCTACAAGGTCACCGTCTTCCCGTGGGACCTGGCCACGCACCAGCCCATGCAGGAGGTGGACCTGGTCACGGGCTTCAAGAACCCGGACCTGAGCGTGTGGGGCCGGCCGGTGGACGTGGCCCTGGCCCCGGGCGGCGGCTTCATCGTCAGCGACGACGCCGCCGGTGCTCTCTATCGCATCGCCCCCACCGCCCGGCCGTAGCCCGGCGGCGAGCGACTCAGCGCGACTCGCCGCGCGCCAGCTTCTCCACGTAGTCCGCGGGCAGCCCGGCGCTCTTCGCGCCGCGCACCAGCGCCTCCACGAAGCGCGGGCTCACCGGCCCGTCCGACGACGCACGGCGCGGGTTGGTCACGAACGCGGTGGCCTCCACCTCCTGGCCATCCACGCGCACGCGCACCGTGCGCTCCACGCACATGCTGGTGACGAAGCCCTCCTTGTGCTGGACGATGGGCCAGTCCTTGCCGGGGATCTCGAAGAGCCGCCCGTACACGCGCGCGCCCGGCGCGTCCGTCAGGCCCGCCACCCGGCCGCCCCACCAGCGCGACGGGAAGTCGTAGACAAGGTCCACGTCCAGCGCCTCGGCGAGCTGGCCCTCCGGCAGGTCGAAGAAGCCGTAGCTGTGCTGCTGCCTCCACTCCTCGAAGGCGGCCCGGTCCAGGATGGTCGAGTACGCGAAGTAGCGCCGGGGCGCGTTCGCGTCCGCCTGCTCGCGCGCCTTCATCACCTGGTCGTAGTGCGAATCCATTGTGTGTCCTCCCGCCTCTACCGCTCGCCCTTGCCGCGCGACAGGGCGCCGTCGCGGAACGCGCCCAGCACCCCGCCCACGTCCAGGCGGGACGTCTTGATGAACAGCCGCAGCGCGCGCTCCACGTGGTCGGCCAGCACGGCCATGCGCTCCAGCCGCCGCAGCTTCTCCGCCTGCACGCCGGCAGCACCCTCCGCCAGCCGGCGCGCTTCGGACAGGTCCGCGCGGATGCGGGTGACGAAGGCCGCCTCGCGCTCCTCCACCACGTGCGTCACCATCCGCACCAGGTCCGTCTCCGCCGCGTATCGCCACACCGTGTCCCGCGGCACGCGCACCCGCTGGATGACGCCCCATTGCTCCAGGTCGCGCAGCAGCATGGACACGCCGCCCTTGGACAGGTCGAGCTCGCGTTCTATCTCACCGGCTGTCAGCGGCTCGCCGCGCAGGTAGAGCAGGCCCCACACGCGGCCCTGGTTGCGCTTGAAGCCCCAGAACTCGATGACGTTGCCCACCGCCTCCACGGCGATGGCCTCCCATGGCGCCAGCCGTCCATTCTCCGGCGGCGCGACGGTCTTCTGGCTCCCGGGATCCCCCCCCGTCCACAGGTAGCCCTTCATGCAGCGCGTCCCTTCACCTGCTCCGCGATGCCCTCCGACAGCCGGTGCGCCCAGCTCATCAGCTCCGCACCCGCGGCGTCGTTCGCGAAGGGCCCCAGCTTGTCGAGCGCCGCTTCGATTTCGACGTTCATCATCTCCATGGACGCCTCCACCGCGCCGGCGGCCTCGATGGCGGCGCCAATCTCCCGGGTGCGCTCCGGGGTGATGACGGAGAACGCCCACGCGTCCTTGAGCTTGCGGCGCAGGGACTCGTCCCGCGACACCGCCAGCAGGATGGGCAGCGACGGCGTGCGCGAGTGCACGTCCGCGTACCGGGGCTTGCCCACGTCCGTGCCCAGGATGTCGCGGATGTCGTCGGCGATCTGGAACGCCACGCCCAGGTGCCGGCCGAAGGCGTCGAAGCGCGCCTGCGCCTCCGGCTGCTCCCCCAGCGTCGCCGCGGCCTTGCCGCACCAGCCGAACAGCGACCCCGTCTTGCCCTCGGCGATGTAGCGCAGCCGGGTGAGCGGCAGGTTCATGTCGCCGCGCGCCTCCACCTCCGCGATGGCCGCGCGGGTCATCTCCGTGACGATGGCCAGGCCGCTCTGCACCAGTCGCGCGTCCAGCAGGGACAGCCGCGACAGCGCCGTGGACAGGATGAGGTCGCCGCTCATCACCGCGACGATGTTGCCCCAGCGCGCGTTCACCGTCGGGCGGCCCCGGCGGAACATGCCCGCGTCCACCACGTCGTCATGCAGCAGGCTGGCCGAGTGGATCATCTCCGCCGCCACACCCACATCCACCAGCCGTGCGGCCGGCACCCCCACCACGCCACCGAACAGGCGGACGAGCATGGGGCGGGCCCGCTTGCCCCCGGCCCCCAGGCACAGGTGGCGCGCCGCATCCATCAGCGTGTCACCCTTCACGTCCGGGCCGACGTCGCCATCCGCGAGCAATTCGGTCAGACGCTGCTCCACCTGCCCCAGAAACTCCGTCAGCTCGTGAGCGACATCCATGTGCGCGGTCTCCTTCCGGGCCGTTCATATAGTTCAAGACCGCGTGAACTGCACCGAAATCCCTTCTGCCCTCCAAGCGAGCGGACAGTCAGCGGAAAGCGACGAATAAGCCCGGTTGGTGTCCGGCCGGGCTCGGTGGAGTCCTTGGAGGTCCGATTGAGAGGGAATGCGAGGCCGTGGGAAACGAATCGCAGTGTCCGCCGCCTTCCGTCGCCGCCTCGTCCAGAGCTTCGCTTCCCTCGCCACCGGCGTCCCGCTCTTCCGCCCTGGCGCCTCGCTGCCCGGCGCGTCCGCGCCCCTCCTGGGCGCCCTGCCTCTTATACACATCTGACGCCGCCGACGATCGC